>CALYQH010000039.1 GCA_945283395.1 uncultured Ventosimonas sp.
ATCCAGTTTGATTTGAGCTGTATCTATATTATATTCATTAAAGTAAGGTTGCAGTTCTTGCAACCATAAAGCCTGTTGTTGAACATTTGGTTCTGGCATAGGGTGACAAAAGAAATTGAGATTAACGGGCTTGCTAGTTTGTTGTTTTAAGTAAGTTAGCTCTTTATGAAGGGTGTCCAACGAAAGCATAGCAGCAGGTAGTGACCCTAATGCGCCGGCATTACTGACTGCAACAGCAAGTTGGCTATCTTGAACGCCAGCCATTGGCGCTTGAATTATTGGAATGTTTACATCTAACAAGGTAATAAGATTTTTCATTGTAGTTCCTTGTTTAATTAGATAGTTTATCTTGTTAAATATAACAATAATCTAATAGGGTGTCTAATATCATTTTAGATGATAGTTATTTTCTAAAGATAGAAACATAAATAGCTAGAATGAGCAAAAGTAGCTGCAAAGGGCTTGGCATAAGAAATAAATAAAGAATTATCATAGCTTGCAAATAGTTACCGTTTTAGCAAAAAGCTTAACTAATTATTGCTCGATTTTGACAATATTAAAAGAGTGTCATTTTATGACAACATTATGCTTTTTATTATAACTTAATTAAATAGTTTTAATTGTACGACCATGTCTGTTAAATCTATAACTCTTGTACCTATACCCAATAATCTAACAGGTTTATTTCCCCTCTGAAAAGCTTGCTCTAGAAGAATTTGATAACTTTCTAAAGAAAGGGGTACACCCTGTTGCTCTAAAGTAGTTTGGGTAAAGTCATAAAATTTTACTTTTACAAATGGTTTTCCTGTTTTATAGCTGTCATCTAAACGTGCAATACGCTTATTCAGTTCTTCCAATAGTTCAGGTAATTTAGTAAGGCAATGAGATAAATCAGGCACGTCCTCCTGAAAAGTACGCTCAACACTAACTGATTGCCGTCGCGGAGATTGAACAGGTCGTTCATCTATTCCCCGAGCTAAATGCCAGAGCTTTTCCCCAAAACTACCGAACTCTCTTAATAATTCGGACCTTGACCATTTCCTTAGGTCATAACAAGTATTAATACCTAAATGATGTAATTTATTCGTTGTAACCTTTCCTACACCATGCAATTTATGAACAGGTAAATGCACTAGGAATTCTTCCATGTTTGCTGGAGTAACAACGAATAAGCCATTAGGTTTTCTCCAATCACTAGCAATTTTGGCAATAAATTTATTAGGAGCTACTCCTGCTGAGGCAGTTATACCTATTTCTTGTTGTATACGTTGTTGAATAGTTTTAGCTATTAACGTTGCACTATTGTTAAAAAGCTGACAATGGGTTACATCTAAATAGGCTTCATCTAAAGAGAGAGGTTCTATAATAGGCGTATAATCAAGAAAAATCTGGCGAATTTGCTTTGATATTGAGCGATAAATTTCAAATCTAGGTGTTATAAAAATTAGTTCAGGACAGAGCTTTTGAGCCGTTTGGGAAGGCATAGCCGAGTGTACCCCATAAGCTCTGGCTTCGTAGTTGCAAGTCGCTACAACTCCTCTTTTATTAGGTTTTCCGGCAACAGCTATAGGCTTACCTATTAAATTAGGGTCATCACGCATCTCAATAGAGGCATAAAAACAATCGCAGTCTATATGAATAATTTTGCGTAGCATGTCAGTAGGTATTGTTACCGGCGGTTATTAAGATATATTAAATTGTAGAATAAAATAGTAGAAATAACTAATATTAGAATATTAACTAAAAGATAGTTAGTTGCTCATAAAAATGGTTTAGTAATTTTAGATATGAGGGTTTAATTTAGTTAGATGTTAATAATAAACTTTTTCTTTATATCAATCAGTTAGTAAACTTGCGCGGCTTAAGTTAGTCTAATAGTTGCTTAGCTATATAAACTCTACTTAAATAGTCTATGGGCAACGTCTATAACCAAGTATTTTGCAAAACCAGTAGGTAACATAGTGTAATGAATTAAACTTGTCGTTTCAGTTAAGAAATATATTATATTTCATGAAAGTTTTAGCTTATTATTAGTTTTCTCGCATAATTTAAGGTTAAAGCATATTAATGTTTATTCGGGCAGAGCATTTTTATTGGTTCAGTTTTTTTCTAGTATTAATAGAAACCTTAGGTGTGTTAGCGGCAATTCATGCTCTTTTTACCGTAAGAACTGCACAAGGTGCTTTAGCTTGGGCTGTTTCATTAATTTTTATGCCAGTGTTAACTTTGGTGCCTTATCTTATTTTTGGACGCAATAAATTTAGTGCTTATATTAAGGCGCGTCGCCAAGTAGATAATGAGATGCATCAGGCAACTTTTAACATAGATTGGCGCGGTTGGATTAAAGAGGTTATCCAAGAGAATCCAGACCAACGCTATTCCAGTGTTAAAGCTTTTTATGAATTAACGGGTATGCCGTTATTGGCTAATAATAATGTGCAATTACTTATTAATGGTCAACAAACATTTGAAACTCTTTTTATGGCTTTAAGGGCAGCCAAAAAAGTAGTTTTAATGGAGTTTTTTATCGTTAATGATGATGCGTTAGGTAAAGAATTAAGCGATGAATTAATAGCCTGTGCTAAGCGTGGAGTTAAGGTTTATTTCTTATATGATAGGGTAGGGAGTATTAGGTTACCAGGACGTTACATTGCTAAATTAGTAAAAGCAGGTATAAATGCTTATGCTTTTTCTACTAAAAGTAGTTTTATTAATAGGTTTCAATGGAATTTTCGATGTCATCGTAAAATAACTATTATTGATGGTGAAACTGCTTTTGTTGGAGGTCACAATGTAGGAGTTGAATATTTAGGGAAAAAGCCGCCATTAGCTCCTTGGCGCGATACCCATATGAAGTTACAAGGGCCAATTGTGACTAGTTTACAGGAAACTTTTGCTGAAGATTGGTTTTGGGCTTCTCGTACCTTACCTGAATTATTATTTCAAACGAGTTTCCCAATAAGGGACGTAGCCTGTCAATCGTTACCTAGTGGCCCTGCGGATTCTCAAGAAACCTGCTCATTATTTTTTGTGGAAGCATTAAATGCAGCAAGAAAACGTATTTGGATTTCAACACCTTACTTTGTTCCTGATGAAGCTGTATGGAGTGCCTTAGAACTGGCAGTATTGAGAGGAGTTGATGTACGTATTTTATTACCGAGTCGCAAAGATCACCTTTTTGTCTTCTTAGCTTCTATACTATATTCTATGGAAGCTGTAAGAATAGGTGTACGTATCTTTAATTATAATGAAGGATTTGTTCATCAAAAAGTAGTGTTGATTGATGATGATGTGGCGGCTGTTGGCAGTGCTAATTTAGATAATAGATCATTTCGTCTTAATTTTGAAATAATGGTGCTGGCTATTAGTGAAGCTTTCAATAAGGAAGTCGCAAACATGCTATTGGATGATTTTGCAGTATCTAGAGAAAAGACAATGGAGGATGTTGCTAAATACTCTACTCTGTATAGATTAGGATTAGGTATAGCAAGATTATTATCCCCTGTACTTTAGCAGTCAAAAGCTAAGTTATATAAAAATTATTGCACTAGCTAATTAGCCTTATCGAGCTATTAAGCTAAGTAAGGGCAGTTGGTGGCTGCCCATGCTCTTTTATTCAGGACGCATTGTCTGTAAGGATAAATGAAATTTTTGTAAACTTTCTTGAAAGAGTTGATTGCTTTTTTGAATTTCCCCTCGCTGCCCTAAATAGCCTGCTAATTCTAAGCAAGCTTCAGGGCTACGTTGTAATGCTATGCTTTTCTCGAAATATTCCTTAGCTTTCCCCCATAGCTGGCTTCGTTGACAAAGTTTACCTAAGGTAAGAAAAAGTATGGCGTCATTATTATGTTTATCAACCCAACGTTCAGCATTAGCAATTTGTTGGTTGTTATCGTTACCTTCTATTTGGCCATACAGATACACTAGTTCAGGACTATAATTCTTATCTATATGCTTTTGTAGAACTTGCTCGGCTTCTTGATAGCCACCAAGTGAACAAAGTTGTTGTATATAAACTTCTAATAAATGATAATCTTCTTTAGCGTTTGCTGGTAAACTATTCCAAGCTGTTGTTAGTTGTTCTTTAGCTAGCACAGGTTGATCTTTATTAGCCGTATAAGACTCTTTTAATAAAGAAATCCATACATATTGTTCAAGTTTTACCAGCGTATTGTCAGGTAATAATTTATATTTTCGCAATGGTGGTAAAATATTTTTAATAGCAGCCCAGTTTTCTTGCTGTAAATAAATAGTGTAAAGCAGTTGAATAACTGAAGGATGATTTGGTTTTATATCGTATAACTCTTTAGTAACTGATAAAGCTCTAGCATAGTCTTGGCGAGCCATTAATAGTCTTGCAAAGGTAAGCCCTATGGAAAGTTTAGCTTTGGGTGCAAAGTTACAAGCTTGCTCGATAAATGTATCACTTTTACTATATTCAGCTAATTCATTTGCTGCTTGTGCTGCACCTAAATAATAAGAAAGAGAAGGTTGGTGAGTTTTAACTGCTTTACTTAAATGTTTTAAAGCATTAGCCCAATTACCTTCGGCTAATTCACGTAAACCTAATTCGCCCAATTTTTGTTTTCTTTCAAAGGATAACGGATTTACTTTGCCTAAAAGTTGAAAAAATAGACCTATAAGTACATAGCATAACCAAATAGTAAAAGCGGTAGCTCCTAGTATAGCAAGGCTTATCCAAAAACTAGATTGATATTCAAATCTATTATATTTGATGACAACATAGCCAGCATCTAATGGAATAGCAATACCTAACAGTACCGCACAAAGAATAACTATGATGAGTTTGAATATGAGGCGGTTCATTTGTTCTCGCCTCCCAATTGGTTAGCGGCTTTATGGTAATTAATTTGACTATCTAAGTAATTATTAACAAGTAATAAAGTATCACTAATATCAGGAACTTTAACTATAACAGTGCTATTTTTTAGCTCATTAATTTTGGCAATGAGTGCTTTAACCTCAGTTGTATTAGCCTCAAAATATTGACTTAATAATTGGTTGGTACGCTCTAACTCGGCAGTATAAATAGCCGCTTCACCATTTAAAGCGGCCCATTGAGCTTTTTCTATGGCTAGGCTAAGAGTCATTTTCAGTTGCCCCATGCCCTGAGCAGTTAATAAAGGTAATACTTTACTATTGGCATTGAAATCAACTTTGATATAGCCTGATAGGGTTTTTGACAGTTTTTGCCAGCGACTTACCTCGTCACCCAAAGGTTCCTGTTGGGCTTGAAAAACTGGTTTTTTAGATTCTAATTGCGTGATTCGATCTTGAACGGCGGCTAGTTGTGAGTAAATGTTAGCGCGGTCAACTTGTTCTACTTGTTGTAACTTTAGTAAGGCATTTGTTATGGCTTGGTTAATTTGGCTAGCAGTTTGGCTAAGGTCTCCCCGTTGTTTAATGGTGTTATTGACATCTTCTAATAATTTACTAGCACCGTTAATATCCGCTACTCGCAAACGGATAAAAGCTTGTTTTAATAATTGTTTAGCTTCAAATAACATCCATGTTTTACTAGCATCGGTAGTTGTTTGCGAGACCTGAGCTAGAAGATTTTGCTGAGAGGCTTGGAGAGTCGTTAACAAATTATCTAATTGTTTAATTTTATTTTGTTCATTAGCTAATTGATTTGTTAAAGACGTTTGTTGCTCATTAATTTGCTTAACCCATTGTTGAAATTGTTGCTGCTGCTGGTCCAATTGCTTACTAAATAAGTTATGTTGAGTTGTTAGTTGATCGTCATAAGATTGAGTTTTCCAGAAGGTAAAAGCAATTGAAGTGCCTGCTCCAATAACTGCAATAGCAACAGCAAGGTAAGCTATAAGCAAATTTTTGTTAACAGAAGATATGTTATCCTTTTTTTCGTTAGACGTTGGGTTAGCAGAACTTTTAGCAACTTGATTTTGTGGCGCCTTATTTTCTTTTGCGTTCACAGCTTCAGACTGTTGATCATTTGGCTTGTTCACTGGATTATCCTTCTATTGGCAGTATCAGATAAAAGTATTGTATAACATTTAAAGGCTTGGATGGCTATTCAATCTTTCTATTAAAGCGTTTAAGCTAGCATTTTGACAATTAACAATTTGTTTGATACCTAATAGCTGTGCTTGTTTTACTAAACGTTCACTAGGGACCCAAAAAGTTAGCTGCGTTAATTGTTGCCAATGCTGCGGCATTAAACTAGCTAAATTATGTAAAGATTGAGCGCTGCTTATAACGATGGCATTAATCTGGTTATTTTGTATAGTTTGCCAAATGGTTTGCTCACTATAAATAGTAGAGTGTCTTTTATAAAGATCAATAGTATCACAAGCTATGCCTGCTAATTGAAGTTGCTCTGTTAACCAAGTGCGTCCACCTTGACCTTTAGTAATAAGAATGCGGCAATTAGGACTCGCAAGTTGTTGTTGAAACTTAGCGAATTTCCATAGCGCTTCGCTATTATCTCCTATTAATGGATAATAAGCCGTTAATCCAGTGGCTGTTAATATTTCAGCCGTGGTTTGCCCAACAGTAAACCATGTTTGTTGCAGAGGTAGTTGTGGCCAATAGTAGTCTAAACGTTCTAACATTAGTTTAGCAGCAGTTTTGCTTATAACAATGATAGTGTTATAACGGTCAAAATCTAATAATAGACCTCGTTGCTCGGATGTTTCAGGCAGTGGTTGTGTCTCTATGAGAGGTAGCGCTAAAGCAAAATAGCCCCGAGCAGTTAATTGGTCAGCTTGCAATTGGCAGTCAGGAGCTGTCCGCGTTAGCAGTAAACGCCATTGCTGCATCAGTGATGAACCTCACCATAAATAGCTTGTAGAATTTTAGCTGCGCCTTGTTGTAACAGTTGCTCTGCAACCATGATACCTAATTGTTCAGCCTGCTCTTGAGGGGCATAAGCCGCTGCTTTTAGTAATGTTTGACCATTAGGTTCAGCTACTATACCTCTTAAATAAAGTTGTTCTTGTTGTAGAACAGCATAGCCGCCAATAGGTACTTGGCAACCACCATTCAGGTGTTTATTCATAGCTCTTTCTGCCATAACGCAGTGTGCTGTAGGTATATGATGTAGCGGTTGTAAAAGTTTTTGTATGATTAGGTCTGTTGATCTACATTCAATACCTATAGCTCCTTGCCCTACAGCAGGTATGCTGGTTGTTACTGGTATATAATGAGTAATTCGGTCTGCTAAATCTAATCTAATAAGCCCAGCCGCTGCAAGAATAATAGCTTGATATTCATTGTTATCTAATTTAGCTAGTCGGGTATTAACATTGCCTCTTAATAATTGAGTATTAAGATCGGCTCTATAAGCTAATAATTGGGCTTGGCGACGTAAGCTTGAGGTGCCTACCGTACTACCTAAAGGTAATTCAGCCAGAGATTTAACATGATTGGCGACAAAAGCATCGCGGGCATCTTCTCTTTGACAAATACAATATAAGCCTAGACCTTCGGGAAATTCCATAGGTACATCTTTCATAGAATGTACTGCTAAATCTGCTTCGTCATTGAGTAAAGCTGTTTCTAGTTCTTTAACAAATAATCCTTTACCGCCTATTTTAGCTAAAGGCGAGTTTAATAATATATCGCCCTTACTGACCATAGGAACGAGCTCTATAGTAATGTCGGGATAAATAGCTGCTAAACTTTTTTTGACATATTCGGCTTGCCAAAGAGCAAGGGCACTTTGGCGAGTGGCAATACGAATTTTTCTCGACATATCATCTCCCATCCAGCAATCAAAGGAATAATGTAGAAAGGTTAAGCACACTTAAATAATTAACTTTAACTTATTTGCAGGCTAGATTAAAGTTAATTACTAATATATTCTTTAGTAGAAACAAGTAATTTGTTGTTTTAATTAGATTATGAAACAGTTCTTGTTCTTCCATTATTATCTATTGCCACAAATACAAAAGCAGCTTCTGTAACTTTACGCCAATCATCTACTAACAGGCTTTCACTCCATACTTCAACTCTTATTTGAATTGAACTATGACCTATAGTCAATGTTTCTGTATAAAAAGACAATTGCGAGCCAACGGTTACTGGCACAAGAAAAGACATTTGGTCAATGGCAACCGTGGCAACACGTCCCTTTGCAATTTTAGCAGCCACAGAGGTTCCTGCTATATCCATTTGCGAAACTAACCAACCACCATAAATATCACCAAAACCATTAGTGTTATGAGGCAGCGCAGTGATTTGTAAAGCTAAATCTCCCTGAGGGGTTAGATAGTCTGTATTTTGTTCCGTTAACATAAAAATTCCTTTTGATAATTTTTTATCATAATAAATGGTTAAGCAAAGTTAAGTGGTTGGCTAATGTATAGCTATTAGTTTTTGATTATAAAGTATTAATTATAAATAACACATTATTAATAAGACCTAAAGCCAAATAATAAAAAAATATTAAGCTTTTCGAAAGAAAGTTGTTAAAATGATTAATAGTTCTCAAAAATTAGCTCTTTGTTGCGATGTCAATTAATGTCTTTTTGAGGATTATTAATATAATATGCTAGATGATGAGGAGTCACTATGAGTGTAGGAATAGCAATATATAACACGGATAATTTATCCTCTCAACAGGCCTATACATTAGCTAAGCAGTTTTTTAACATGCTAGGTATAACTATAACTGATGCAGCTTATCGATCCAATGATGTACCTTATACTAGCGTCAGTCCCGTTGAGTTAGCAAAATTGCTAGCAACTAATAATCAAACTGATTTTAGGTTATATCATAAAGATAGCGAGCATTTACCTTGGCTAGCCTCTTTGGGCATATTACTGATTTATC
>CALYQH010000040.1 GCA_945283395.1 uncultured Ventosimonas sp.
TTAAGTTTTATAGTGCGAGGACTAGTTAGTTAATTATTACTAAAGACTATCATTATTTCTTTTCTTTAACCGATGGAGACTTCTATTATGAAAAAATTGTTAGGTCTGGTGGCTATTAGTGCTTTATTAACTGGTTGTGCAGCTGGTTATTCCCCTGTAGGTGATGCACTAATCACTAATGTAAAAGGCCCTATCTTAGCCACTGATAACGTAGGAACTAGCAAAATGGGTACAGCTTGTGCTCAAAGCATTATTCTTTATGCGCATGGAGATGCTTCCATCGATACTGCTAAAAGAGCAGGAGGTATAAGAAAAGTAGCCTCTGTGGATTATGAATCACATGGCTTTTATCCTTTCTATGGAAAAACCTGTGTTATTGTTAGAGGCGAGTAATAATTAACTTTATTCACTTTGCCTATTAATAGCAAAGGGGCTAAATTTGATTTTAGCCCCTTTTTAATGCCAAAACGCTTAGTGCTTCATTTTGAATTTATTGAAACTCTTGAGTGTTGATACTTACCTTGAGCAAATAATTAAATAGCTTAGCTAAAGTCATTTAACCTTCTCGCTATTATTATTTAACTTAATTAAGGATTGATGAACCTTAATGGTTAGTTTTTTTTGCTAATAGCTATTTTCTTAATGCCGTTTTCTACCATTAAAGTTTAAATTGTAGTATAAACTAATCAACCTGCTAATTACAGCGTATAATACTTCTAAATGAAAAGATATGGTAATTAGCATATAAGATAACTTATTGATATTTATATATTAATCACATTTCGCTAACCGAGCTTTATATGCATCATATTATTAGCTCAACTGCTCCCGAACATAGGCTAGGCGCTTGGTTATCTCTTTTGGGAATTATTTTAGTCGCACTTAATCTTCGAGATGCTACCGTCACCTTAGCACCCATTTATAACTATATCGAACAAAACTTTGCTATTAACGACAAAGCTATTAGTATAATAGGAATGCTGCCCTCTTTATCTTTTGCTTTATTTAGTTTATTAGCTCCCCGTTTAACTCGTCTTGTAGGCTTAGAAAAAAGTCTTATTATAGCCATGATAATGACTTCTATAGGTGAACTTTTAAGAGGATATCTTAGCCAGTCTGCTTGGTCACTTGGTTTATTTTCCTTCATTTCATTAGGAGGAATGGGGTTAGGAAATGTATTATTACCACCAGCTATTAAACATTATTTTCCCAATCATATTGGCTTATTGACTAGCCTATATACTGTTTTAACTGCCCTGAGCGCTTCCATACCCTCTTTAGTCGCTGTCCCCACCACAACAACTATGGGTTGGCGCTTTGCCGTAGGTGTTTGGGGCATGTTAGCTTTTATCGCTTTATTACCTTGGTTAGCACTCATTCAACAACATCATATTACTAATCATAACATTAATACATCTACTTATAAAGCAAGCCAATGGCCAACAGCTTGGGCACTTGCAATTATGTTTAGCGTAGGAGCTTTATGTTTAGCGTAGGAGCTTTAAGCATGTATGCCTATGTGGCATGGTTACCTAAAATGTTAGTTTCAATGGTTGGTATTAGTAAAACTCAAGCGGGCATTGTATTAGCTCTTTATAACGCGGCAGGAATCCCCCATAGTATTATTATTCCCATGTTACTGCTGAAAACTAAACATCCCATTTATATTATTATATTTGCCAGTTCATGTCTTTGCATTGGTAGCCTTTGGCTAGGTTATTTTCCTCAGTTTTTTTGGGGTTGGATAATTCTTATTGGTTTAGGGGCTATGTTTATACCCTTAGGGCTTACCCTAATAAATCTACGCAGTAATACAGAACAAGGAGCTAACATACTAAGTAGTTTTGTACAAGGGGTAGGCTATCTTATAGCAGCCATTGGTCCCTTCTTAATGGGACATCTTTATGCTTGGTCTGGTAATTAACTATATTCTTGCTGGTTTGTTGCTATAGCTGAAATAATAGCTGGTATAGCTGGGGCATTCGCTGTACAAAAAGTCTATATTGAAGACAGTAACAATTAAATTGTTATCTAACAGCCATTGTTTGATCCGTTAATGAGTTACCAGTACAGGAGGTACTAATTGTATTATCACAACATGTTGCTCGTCACCCTGACTATAACCACACCTCCTTAGGCCAAGAACAGCATCCTCTTTTAGTAAGGGGCAGAGCTGAAAAAGGTAGGGAACTATCGGTTGAGGAAACAGCCATAGTTACTAATAATTTTTCTAAAGAACTATTTATAACCTGCTGTTGCCTATGCTTCGCAGCCAGCAGCTTTATTGATAATCAGATAAAGCATGACTAGTGCAATAATTATTATTTTCGTTATTAGCTCTTTAATAACAACCTCTAGCCTATTACAAAGCTAAACTAGAGGTGGTGGTCTTAAATCACTTTACTTATAGCATCTGTAACTAGTTTGATATTGTTATTATTAAGGGCAGCTACACAAATACGACCTGTTGCTACTGCATAAATACCAAATTCAGTACGTAATTTATCTACCTGAGCTGAGGTTAACCCTGAGTAAGAGAACATGCCACATTGCTTTTCAATGAAAGAAAAATCTTGCTTGGTAGCTGAAAGCTGTTCAACCATAAGCTTACGCATATTTTTAATACGCTCTCTCATTTGCTTTAATTCATTTTCCCACATCTGATAAAGTTCAGGATTATTAAGTACTTTGCAAACCAGCATAGCTCCATAAGTAGGAGGATTGGAGTAATTAGTACGGATAACTCTTTTTAGTTGAGAAAGGACCTTATTTGCTTCTTCAGCAGAGTCTGTCACTATAGATAAAGCACCAACTCTTTCACCATACAAAGAAAAAGATTTAGAAAAAGAACTTGCAACTAAAAAATTTAATCCAGACTCAGCAAATAAGCGTACGGCAAAAGCATCTTCCTCTATACCTTGGCCAAAACCCTGATAAGCTATATCTATAAAAGGAATCAATTGCCTTTCTTTAACTATTGTTAACACATCTTGCCAGTCATGTTTAGTTAAATCTACTCCGGTAGGATTATGGCAGCAACCATGTAAAATCACTAAAGTTTTGGCAGGTAGTGCTTTTAGATCTGCTAATAATCCAGCTTTATTTAATCCATGACTAGCTGCATCATAATAATTGTAATCATGAACTTTATAGCCCGCTGTAGAAAATAATGCCTTATGATTTTCCCAACTGGGATTACTAATAGCTACTTCAGTTCCTTTTAAATGATCTCTCACAAAATCAGCACCAAGCTTAAGTGCTCCTGTACCACCTAATGCTTGTACGGTCACTAGGCGTTGCTCTTTAATTAAAGGTGAATTAGCACCAAACAGTAATTTTTGTACAGCATGATTATAAGCAGTTATGCCATCTATCGGAAGGTAACTATGAGGAGCTGCTGCTGCTACAAATTCAGCTTCCGCTTTTTGAACAGCTTTAAGTAACGGAATATGGCCTTGTTCATCATAATAGACTCCTACTCCCAAATTTATCTTATTAGGACGATTGTCAGTTTGATAAGCTTCATTTAAACCTAAAATAGGATCACGGCGAGCAAGCTCAATTTTAGCAAATAATTTCATTTTTTATACTCTACGGAAAAAAGTAACCAGTTATTATAACGCTTTATAAGCAACTACTAGACAGGCAAAGTAATAACAGCATTAGAAACCATTTTGAAGTAAAATAGTCAACTCACATTAGTTAACTGCCTACAGTATGGGGCTAATGATAGTATAAGTGGCTACTTTCTTCTATTAGTTTAAGCGAGGTTTGTTAAATTGAACGATTTCCAAGGAAAAATAGCTATAGTCACAGGAGCTACCACTGGTGTAGGCGAAGGGATTAGCTTAGAACTTTTTAACCGTGGAGCAACCGTAGTCATAACTGCTAGAAATAAAGATGACGTAATAGCCAAAGCTAATCAAATAGATCCCTCAGGGCGACGTGTTATTCCATTTCAAACTGATATCAAAGATCATTTAGCAGTTAAAGCACTGATAGATACTTGCATGCAACGCTTAGGGGCTATTCATTACCTAGTAAATAATGCAGGAATTACAGGACCTCACGGCATTTCTATATGCGATTACGCTATAGATGATTGGTATGATGTGATTAATACCGAGGTTTAAAATACGGCATTCCGGCTATTATTAAAAGTGGCGGTGGTTCTATTGTTAATTTATCAGCCGTTAATGGTATAGTAGGAATAGCAGGAATAGCCCCCTATACAACTGCTAAACATGGTGTCATAGGGCTTACTCAAGCAGCAGCCTTAGAGTTTGCTGAACAAGGGGTACGTATTAATGCGGTGTGCCCTGGCTACTTTGCAACCCCGAAAATACAGGAGTTACCTATAGAAACTCAAACCTTTATGGCTAATACCCATCCTATGAAAAGAATGGCAACTCGTGAAGAAGTCGCTAAAACAGTAGCCTTCTTACTATCAGATGATAGTTCGTTTACCACAGGAGCTTTCTACCCTATAGATGGTGGCTATACTGCTCAATAAACGTTTTAACTAAATAATAGAGTAGAAAAAGAGTCGAACAGTCCCCATATTAAAAAAGTATTT
The DNA here is from genome assembly GCA_945283395.1 of uncultured Ventosimonas sp. Taxonomy (GTDB): domain Bacteria; phylum Pseudomonadota; class Gammaproteobacteria; order Pseudomonadales; family Pseudomonadaceae; genus Entomomonas. The sequence continues at coordinate 4,577 of CALYQH010000040.1, forward strand.
ATTTCTATAGGTCAGCCCATGACAAAGTTTTTATTAAAAACTAACTATCAACCTGCTGGAGATCAACCTACAGCTATTGCTGAAATGGTGAAGGGTGTTGAGGCTGGGTTATCTCATCAAACATTATTAGGTGTCACTGGTTCTGGTAAAACTTTCAGTATTGCTAACGTAATCGCCAAATTACAACGACCTGCGATGATTATTGCTCCTAATAAGACATTAGCAGCTCAACTTTATGGCGAGTTTAAGAGTTTCTTTCCCCATAATGCCGTTGAGTATTTTGTTTCTTATTATGATTATTATCAACCAGAAGCCTATGTACCTGCCTCTGATACTTACATAGAAAAAGACTCCTCTATTAACGACCATATAGAGCAAATGCGTTTATCTGCAACCAAAGCCTTACTTGAAAGACCTGATGCAATTATTGTGGCCTCTGTTTCCTCCATTTATGGTTTAGGTGATCCTACCTCTTATCTACGCATGGTACTGCATGTTGATAGAGGGGATAAATTAAATCAACGCACACTATTACAAAGATTAGCTGATTTACAATATACTCGTAACGACTTTGATTTTGCTCGTGCCACTTTTAGGGTGAGAGGCGATGTGATAGATATTTATCCTGCTGAATCAGATCTTGAAGCTATTCGTATAGAGTTATTTGATGATGAAGTGGAAAATATTTCTGCATTTGATCCTTTAACGGGTGAAATATTACATAAATTACCCCGCTTTACTTTTTATCCTAAGACTCATTATGCTACGCCTAGAGAAGTTTTAATTAAAGCTGTTGAAGAAATAAAAGAAGAGCTTAAAGAACGTTTAATATACCTAAAAGCTAATAATAAACTAGTAGAAGCGCAACGCCTTGAACAGCGTACTAAATTTGACCTAGAAATGATGCTAGAGTTAAGTTACTGCAATGGTATTGAGAACTATTCTCGATACTTATCAGGCCGTGCGACAGGAGAACCACCTCCAACTCTTTACGACTATCTACCTGATAATGCCCTACTTATCATAGATGAATCGCATGTTACAGTACCGCAAATAGGAGCTATGTATAAAGGTGATAGGTCTAGAAAAGAAACGCTGGTTAATTATGGCTTTCGTTTACCTTCTGCTTTAGATAATAGACCTCTTAGATTTGAGGAATGGGAAGCTATTAGCCCTCAAACTATTTTTGTCTCAGCAACTCCTAGTACTTATGAAGCAGAGCATGCTGGACAAATAGTTGAACAGGTTGTACGCCCTACTGGACTTGTTGACCCTGAAATAGAGATACGCCCTGCTACTACTCAAGTGGATGATTTACTATCAGAGATTAGAAAAACAGTTGCTCAACAAGAAAGGGTATTGGTTACTACCTTAACCAAACGTATGGCAGAAGATTTAACTGATTATCTGGCCGAACATGATGTTAAGGTTCGTTATCTACATTCTGATATAGATACCGTGGAACGGGTTGAGATTATTCGTGATTTGCGTATGGGAATCTTCGATGTGTTAGTAGGCATTAATTTACTAAGAGAAGGATTAGATATGCCAGAAGTATCCTTAGTAGCAGTGCTTGATGCAGATAAAGAAGGTTTCTTACGCTCTGAGCGCTCTCTTATCCAAACTATTGGCCGTGCAGCTCGGAATTTACATGGGAAAGCTATTATATATGCTGATACGGTAACTGGCTCTATGCAAAAAGCCATAAATGAGACCGAACGACGTAGAAGAAAACAAATAGCTTTCAATGAACAACATGCCATTACGCCAAAAAGTGTTAGAAGAGATATTAATGACATTATGGAGGGGGCAAATATCCCTGGAGCTAAAGGAGGCAAAAGGCGTAGCCTTGCTAAAGTAGCCGAAGAAAGCAGTAAATACCAAGCTGAGCTACGCACTCCAGCAGATTACAACAAGCGTATTAAACAACTTGAGGAACAAATGTATAAATTAGCCAAAGACTTAGAATTTGAAGCAGCAGCGCAGTTGAGAGATCAAATTAAACAGTTAAGAGAAGCCTCTTTAATAATTAATTAATTTATCTAAATAAAGTCCCTGCTTTTAACAGGGACTTACTAAATAATGCCAAGCTAGAACTAGCTATTGACTATCAAAAATCTTCTTTAATTACCTGTTCAATATTACGTTCAGCTAAGGCAGCTATAGTTAAAGAAGGATTTACTAAGCCTGCGCTACCAGGCATTAAAGCATCATCTGTTACATATAACTTGTTGTATCCTTTGACTCGTCCATAATTATCTGTTGCTTTACCTATAACTAATCCTCCTAATGGATGAGCAGAAAAATTTGTGCGTACATCCTGAATAATTAAAGGAACACCAGTTACACTTAACGATTTCAAGGCAATCTTATTATTTAAATTACGAATAGCTTTCTCAATTTCTGCATTTCCATCTTTAGGCCAAATTAACTCCACTTTATCTTGCGCGCTATCATAAACAAACTGACCACGATTTTTTAAATCAACAGCCATTCCCAAAGATCCTATGACACCTATATTAACTGGTACACCAGGCGCATACCAGTTTTGAAGAGTAACAGGAACCCTAGATAAATTTTCATCTTCTATCTTAGAAGCACAAGGAGCAGCCTGTGTTAACCCTGATATTGAAGATAAAGATCTAACTACAATCGCATCACCATTGATTCCCCACCCTTCACCAACATGCTCATTGAGAGCGGGTGAAAGTTTAAATGCTTTTGCTTTTACTAATAACTCCGAGCTACCTACTGAACCAGCCGCTAACAATAAATAATCACAAGTTAAAGTATAACGATCTAAAATATCACCTTGTGGATTTAGCTTAAAAACATCCACTAAGTAATGTGTTCCATCATAAGATATATTCTGTACTTGATGACATGGGTAAACGCGCGCCAAGCCGATATCTTGAGCATATTTTAAATAATTTTGGGTTAAATCAAACTTAGCTCCATTACTATTACCTAAATCTGACTCGCCGACGATAGCTGATTTTCTCACTTTGCCATTTAACTCATCTCTGATAACATCCCAATTAAACACAGAATCAACAGGAGAAGATTTATAACCCGCCTTTGCACTTTTCTTATCCCAAACTCTTGAGTGTCCAAATGGTGACGATTTATAAATATCTTCTGGCATGGAGTTAAGATTCGACATCTTCCTTACTAAAGGATAGTATTTTTTATCCATTTCGTTATAATCTACTAATCCTTTGAATAAAGCATCAAAATACTTTTGTTTTGGCTGAATCATTACCCCTGTATAAACGATAGATCCTCCGCCAACACAAGCAGCACGCCACACATCCATATGCTTATAACTAGTCACATCCATGTCCCCACCGAAATCATCAACACATGTTGGCAGTCCACATAGCTGCTTCACATTTTTTTATGCCAATATCCTCTTCCATCGGGTAGAAATTCATCCGTAAAGATAGCTCTATCTTTTGAAATAGGCCAATAAGATCCTCTTTCTAAAATTGTCGTGGCAACACCTGCTTCCGCTAAGCGCCATGCACTTATAGCTCCGCCAAAACCGGAACCAATAATGATAACTTTAGAATGAATAGGAGGCTTTGGTATCTCTTTAAAAATTTCAGGAACAATTTCTTTATATTTTTTTACTTGATCATTTAATGTCATTTTTTTCTCCTAGTATCCAAAAAAGAAAAGAATAAGAGAAAAAGAACTCATTTAATTGTTGCCTAAACAAGAATTTCCTTAATAAAATACATTGAGTTTTAACTAGCCTTTTATTTTATAATCAAGGTCTAATTTCTATTAAAGTACCATCTTTAACTAAATTCCAGACCTCTTTCATATCCCAGTTCATCATAGCAATACATCCATTTGTCCAATTAAGCCCTCTAAAATACCATTCAGGATAGTCTTGATCGATGGGCGTACCATGAATCATTATCATTCCTCCTGGTTTAACTCCTAATTTTTTAGCATTGGCTATATCCTTAGCGTTAGGATAAGAAATATGCATAGCAAGGTTATACTTACTATTTGACTTACGCCAATCTATCCAATATAATCCCTCAGGCGTTTTTTTATCACCTTCCATAAGCTTTTGGCCACTAGGTTTCTTACCTAACGAAATATTATAACTTTTGATCACATTCTTGCCACTCATCAAATA
>CALYQH010000041.1 GCA_945283395.1 uncultured Ventosimonas sp.
AATTAACCGAATTATAAACTATTTCAAGTGTTAGGTAATTGCCAATTAATAGGAGTTATAGCATGTTTTTCTAGAAAATAATTAGCTTTACTAAAATGGCCACAGCCAAAAAATCCCCTATGAGCAGATAATGGAGATGGATGAGCAGAACATAGAATAAGATGTTTTTTAGGGTCTATTAAATTCCTTTTACTTTGTGCATGAGATCCCCACAGAATAAAAACAACATGCTCACAATCATTATTCACTATTTCAATGATTTTATCAGTAAATTGTTGCCAACCCTGTTTGGAATGAGAGGCAGCTTTATTAGCCTCTACAGTGAGCGATGTATTGAGTAATAATACCCCCTGCTCTGCCCATGATTGTAGGCAACCATGGGAAGGAGGATCTATATTTAAATCACGTTTAAGCTCTTTATAGATATTTATTAAGGATGGCGGAGGTGTCACTCCAGTCTGTACTGAAAAGCTTAATCAATGTGCTTGATTGGGTCCATTATAAGGATCTTGTACTAAAATTAACACTTTTAGTTTATTTAAAGGTGTACTGTTCAAAGCATTAAAAATAAGCGCTCCCTTGGGATAGATAATCTTACCTGCTGCTTTTTCGGAGCGTAAAAAATCCCCTAAGGTTTTCATGTAAAGTTTAGTAAATTCTTCTTGTAAGACTGTCTTCCAAGATTCTTCTAAAACCACTTCTCTAGTCATTAATATTTTGTGTTCCACTATTAGGACGTTTATTGCGATAGTATTTACGTTTTCGATATTGGCGTGACTGAGTTTGCTTGTTGCGTTCAGGGTTATTATCTTTGTAACCTTGTTCTTGTCGTAAAAAGGCTAGCCGTCTTTCTGTCAATACTGCCCATACTGCAATGAACATAGCAGCTATTAAGGGCCCTAATACAAAACCATTGATACCAAATACCGAAATACCCCCCAATGTTGATAATAAAATCAACCAATCAGGCAGTTTAGTATCTTTACCTACTAAAATAGGACGTATTACATTATCTATCATTCCAATAATTAGTGCTCCATATAAAATTAAGGTAACTCCCTGCCATATCTTCCCGGTAGCCAAAAAATAGATAGCTACTGGCCCCCATACTAAACTAGCCCCTACTGCTGGTAATAAGGATAATACGGCCATAATGCAACCCCATAATACGGCTCCTTGCACACCATAAAACCAAAAAGCAATACCGCCTAAAATTCCTTGCACACAAGCTACTATAATATTACCTTTGACAGTGGCTCTGATGACGGTAGAAAACTTACCAAATAAATCTGTTTTACGATCATTACTTAATGGAATAGCTTGATGAATTTTTTCTGTTAACCAAGAACCGTCTCTTAACAGGAAAAATAACATATACAGCATAACACCTAAGCTAACAGTAAATTGTAAGGTAACTTGTCCTATGCCATAGGCCTGATTAGCTATATATTGACTAGCTTTCATAGCGAAGTCTGAAATTTTACCTCTTATATCACCTAGATCGCCTGTCCAACCAATTTTATTTAAAAAATTTTGGATGGGTTGTGGTAAGCTATCAGTAATATGTTGTAAATATTGGCCAAAATCTAGATCACCATGTTTAAGTTTTTGCAATAAAGTTCCCCCTTCTTGGAAAAGCGAATTGATAACAAAAATAACAGGGAGAACCACTATTAAGATACAGGTACAAATTGTAATAAAAGCTGCAATATTATTTTTTCCTTTAAGACGATGTTCTAATTGTCTCTGCATAGGGGTAAATAAAATAGTCAGGATAACAGCCCAGAAAATAGCGCCAAAAAAAGGCAACATAATACTTAAGAAAGCACATGAAAAGAAAACTAATATTATTAAAAAACAACAGGTTTCAAGCTTGGCATTAGGCGAAAGCATGGTTATCTACCGATAAAAAATCTATTAAGGTTAGTCGATTTTGCTAATAGTAGTGGTTTTTCAATGATAAAGCTATTCTTTTTAGTTAATACATTAAATATCTAAAATAGTCATAAGTAATCCTATAACCCTTTTATTGCAGAATATTAGACATAGTTTGCAATAAAGCATTACTTGAACTTAAAGATAATAAACTTTATATAAATACTATAAATATTAAATAATCTTTTATTGGAGTTTTTAGCTAGATGACACGTATTTTTTTATTTATATTAACCAATTTAGCGGTATTTTTCGTAGCTAGTATTACACTTAATCTATTAGGATTTTCCGGTTATTTAAGCCAAAATGGTTTAAATCTAAATGCATTATTAGTGTTCTGTGCGGTATTTGGTTTCACTGGCTCATTAGTGTCACTTTTTTTATCTAAAAGTATGGCAAAAAGAGCAATGGCAGTACAGCTAATAGATCAACCTAGAACTCGTCATGAAGTATGGTTATTGCAAACCATTGAAGAGTTAGCAAAAAAAGCTGGCATAAAAATGCCAGAAGTAGGTATTTTTCCAGCCTATGAAGCTAATGCTTTTGCAACGGGTTGGAATAAAAATGATGCGTTAGTAGCTGTTAGTCAAGGTTTACTTGAGCGTTTTTCACCGGAAGAGATTACAGCTGTTTTAGGTCATGAAATCGGCCATGTAGCCAATGGTGATATGGTAACTTTAGCCCTTATTCAAGGAGTTGTTAACACCTTTGTTATGTTTTTTGCTCGTATTATTGGTTATTTTGTAGATAACGTAATATTAAAAAATGAGGAGAATCGTGGCATTGGTTTTTGGGTGGCCTCTATGATTGCTGAGCTAGTATTAGGTATTCTTGCCAGCATGATAGTTATGTGGTTCTCTAGAAAAAGAGAATTTCGCGCAGATTATGCAGGTGCTTCATTGGTAAGTCCTATGGCCATGATCTCAGCATTACAACATTTACTAGCTGAATCAAAAATACCTGGAGAAATGCCAGATAGCTTTCAAGCTTTTGGTATAAATGGTGCGATTAAGTCTGGCCTGCAAGAACTATTCATGAGTCACCCACCTTTAGAAAAGCGTATAGCCGCTCTACAAAATCAATAGGGTTTCGAAGCTTGTTTTATACAAGCTTCACCTTTTTTGATAGGCACAATTTTCTGATAGGCACAATTTTCTGATAGCAGCCTAAATCACATTACAACATTTTCTTTCATAACCTGTTAGAATAGTTCTCATTAAGATTTACAAAATTGGTAGTTACTATGAGTGTAAATATAAAAACTGCAGAAGAAATTGACAAAATGCGTACAGCAGGGCGTTTGGCTGCTGAAGTACTTGAAATGTTAGATCAACATGTCAAGGTAGGTGTAACAACAGATGAGCTCAATACGATATGCCATGATTACATAGTCAATATACAAAAAACTATTCCTGCTCCTCTGAATTATCATGGTTACCCTAAATCGATTTGTACCTCAGTCAATTATGTGGTCTGCCACGGGATACCAAATGATAAACCACTAAAAAATGGTGATATCATTAATGTAGATATAACCATCATTAAAGACGGTTTCCATGGCGATACTAGTAAAATGTATTTATTGGGAAATGTAACCCCTTGGGCGAAAAATTTGTGTAAGGTCACCCAAGAATGTATGTATAAAGGTATAGAGATAGTCAAACCAGGAGCACGCCTAGGAGATATAGGTGAAATTATCCAAAAACATGCTGAAAGGCATGGTTTTTCTGTGGTAAGAGACTATTGTGGACATGGTATAGGTTTGGGTTTTCACGAAGAACCCCAAGTTTTACATTATGGCAAGGCAGGTACAGGTTTAGAACTAAAAGAAGGTATGATCTTTACTATTGAACCTATGATTAACCAAGGTGTTTATAAAACTCGTACACTTAGCGATGGCTGGACGGCTATTACCAATGATCATAAACTTTCTGCTCAATATGAACATACAATTTTAGTTACTAATAATGGCTACGAAGTGCTGACCTTGCGTAAAGAAGAAACCTTTCCTCGTACTAATTAAATAGAAATTAGTAGCCATGAACGATATAACCGAGCTTTTCAATAATGGCCAATTTCAAGCTGAATTAGCCCAAAAAGGTAATCCTATATCAGCTTTTAAAAAGACTATTAAACAAGCCAATAGTCTTTTTGATCAAAAATTCTGTGCTGGGTATGATATAAGAAAACTCATTAGTGAACGTTCATGGTTTATTGATCAAATTCTGATTCATGCTTGGCAACGTTTTGATTGGCACAAGTCAGAACATATTGCGCTATTAGCGGTAGGTGGTTATGGTCGTAGTGAGTTACATCCTTACTCAGATATTGATGTGCTTATTTTACTAGCTGATGATCATAAAGAGTCCTTTACTCCAGCAATTGAACAGTTCTTAATGCTGTTGTGGGACATAGGTCTAGAAATAGGTCATAGTGTCAGGACTTTGACTGAATGCGCTGAGCAGGCTGCCAATGACATAACAGTCATAACTAATCTAATAGAATGTCGTACGATCATTGGTAATGATGCATTGCGTAAAGCCATGCTAGCTGCAACAGATACTCATCATATGTGGCCAAGTGACCAATTCCTTATCCAAAAATTTTTAGAACAAAAAGAACGACATCAACGATATAATGATACAGAATATAATCTTGAGCCTAATGTAAAAGGTTCACCAGGAGGACTCAGAGATATTCAAACGATTTTATGGGTAGGTCGAAGAGAGTATGGTAAATTAAACCTACACGCCATGATAAGCAAAGGCTTTATCACTGAAAATGAATACCGCCTGATGAAGGCATCACAATCTTTCCTTTGGAAAGTGCGTTATGCCCTGCATATGTTAGCTAAAAGAGGGGAAAATCGTTTACTGTTCGATTATCAAGAAAATGTTGCTAATTTATTAGGTTATAAAACAGATGACCCTAAAATGGCTATCGAACAATTAATGAAAAATTATTATCGAGAGGTGATGAATGTTTCTAGCTTAAATGAAATCATTTACCAACACTTTAAAGAAGTAATTTTAGAAAAGAATAAACCCACCAGCATTAGCCCATTGACTGATAAGTTTCAAATTAGAAATGATTTTATTGAGGTTATCCATCCCAATGTATTTAAAGATGATCCTTCTGCTATTTTAGAAATTTTTTTGGTTCTCGCTAGAAATCCTCATATTTATGGTATAAGAGCTGATACTATCAGATTATTATGTGAGGCAAGAAGACATTTAATTGATGAAAAATTTCGTCAGAATCCTAAAAATACTCAACTTTTTTTAGATCTTTTTAAATGTAAAAGCGGTATTCATCGTAATTTAAGACGAATGAATCGCTATGGCGTTTTAGGTAAATACTTACCTGTATTCGGTCATATTGTAGGCCAGATGCAGTATGATTTATTCCATATCTATACTGTAGATGCTCATACGCTACATTTGATCAAACATCTTAGGAAACTCTCTCATCCTAAGATGGTAGAAAAATTTCCTCTTCCTAGTAAAATATTTTCTAAATTACCTAAACCAGAGCTCATCTACTTGGCTGGTTTATTCCATGATATAGGTAAAGGCCGTGGGGGAGACCATTCGGAAATCGGAGCTAAAGAAGTTAGAGCCTTTGGCAAACTTCATCAATTGCCTCAACAAGATATTGATTTAATTGCTTGGCTCGTTGCCAATCATTTAATTATGTCTACTACCGCTCAACGAAAGGATTTAACTGACCCTGAAGTCATTAATGATTTTGCTCAACGGGTCAAAGATGAAAATACCCTCAACTATCTCTATGTGCTTACTGTAGCTGATATTAATGCCACTAATCCAAATCTTTGGAACTCATGGCGAGCTACCTTACTGCAACAACTCTATACCGAAACGAAACGAGCTTTAAGACGTGGATTAACTAATTTAATGAATCGCAATGAGCAAATAAGTCAAACTCAGCAAGCTGCTATGGATACGTTAATTCGCACAGGGGTTGATCAAGATGACATTGAAGATTTATGGTCGCAAATGGGTGAAGATTATTTTCTGCGCCACACTTCTAGCGATATTGCATGGCACACTGAAGCTATTTTACAACATAGTGACAAAATAAATCCGTTAATTCTCATTAAAGAAACGGCACAAAACAGCATGAATAGCGCCTCTCAAATTTTCATCTACGGTCCAGATCAGCAGGATTTTTTTGCAGTAACCGTAGCAATTATGGATCAACTAAACCTAAGTATTCAAGATGCACGTATCTTAACATCTACAAGCCATTTCACTCTTGATACTTATATAGTACTCAATGAGGATGGTAGTTCTATAGGTCAGGATCATGCTCGAATAGAAGAGATTACGTTAGGTTTAATAGAAGGACTTAAACAACCCGAAAATTATAAAAATATTATTCAAAAACGTGTACCAAGGCAATTAAAACATTTCACCTTTAAGCCTAAGGTCTCTATTTACAACGAATTACAAAATGATATAAGTATTATTCAGATAGAGGCTCCTGATAGGCCTGGATTGCTTGCACGTATTGGACAAATATTTTTATCTTATGATTTAACTGTACAAGGTGCTAGAATAACTACGCTTGGGGAACGAGTAGAAGATAATTTTTTAGTGGTAACTCATGAAGGCCATGCTATTACTGATAATCAGTTTTCAGTAGCTTTACAACAAACTTTAATAGATAAACTTTCTGAAAAACCAGCTAAATAAATCTAAAATTTTTACCCTAGTTATCTACTTATAAATTTGCAAATTAGCTAACTGACAAACTATGATGAATCCACTTTTACAAAAATTACAAACTTATCCTTTCGAAAAGCTAAAAACATTATTAGCTGACATTAAACCTAATGAGGCAAAAAATGGCATTGCTCTCTCTATAGGTGAGCCTAAACATGAATCTCCTGCTTTTGTAAAACAGGCATTAATTGATCATTTAGATAAATTAGCTGTATACCCTACTACGGCAGGCAGTTTAAACTTACGTCAAGCCATGGCCAAATGGGTAGAGCAACGTTTTTCTGTGCCACATGGTTGGGTTACTCCAGAAAATCATATTTTACCTGTAAATGGTACCAGAGAAGCTTTATTTTCATTCACCCAAGCAGTAATAAATAATACTAAAGATGCTTTAGTTATTAGCCCTAACCCCTTTTATCAAATCTATGAAGGAGCAGCTTTATTAGCAGGAGCCACCCCCCATTATTTACCTTGTTTAGCTGATAATGCTTTTATTTCTGATTTTGAACAAGTTACTTCTGAAACATGGCAACGTTGCCAAATTTTATTTCTTTGTTCTCCTGGAAATCCTACTGGAGCTATTGTTCCGTTAGAAACGCTTAAAAAACTTATCAAATTAGCAGATCTTTACGATTTTATTATTGCCGCTGACGAATGTTATAGCGAGCTCTATTTTGATGAAAATAACCCCCCTGCTGGTTTATTAACTGCTTGTGCTGAGTTAGGTAGGAAAGATTTTGCACGCTGTATAGTGTTCCATAGTCTGTCCAAACGTTCTAATCTGCCAGGCTTAAGATCTGGCTTTGTGGCTGGCGATGCAAATATTTTAAAACCTTTCTTACTTTATCGTACCTATCACGGCAGTGCTATGCCACTGCAAACACAATATGCTAGTATGATGGCATGGCAAGATGAACAACATGTAGTTGCTAACAGGGCTCTGTATCGGGCAAAATATGACGCTGTATTAGAAATATTAGCACCTGTTATGGACATTCAAAAACCTGATGGCGGTTTTTATCTATGGCCTAGTACGCATATATCTGACATAGAGTTTACTAAACAACTCTATATGAAGCAGAATGTATTAGTAGTTCCAGGTTCTTATCTTTCCAGAGAGATTAAAGGCATTAACCCTGGTGCTAATAGAATACGTATGGCATTAGTAGCATCTTTAGGTGAATGTATTGAGGCAGCTAATCGTATAAGAGAATTTCTTATTGAAAGTTAGTAACTGATGTTTTTACAAATAAACAATTCTTGGTTTAATAGTAGATTTTATTTTGGTACATTATCTAATTAGCAAATTGAACAGTTCAAGGCCTATGAAAATTATTTTTTTAAAAAAACTTATCACTAACATCCGTACATTAGGCTATACAAGCATTTTTATTTTATCAACAAATACCTTTGCTCCTATTGCCGCAGCAGATGTAAGCACTCCCCTTCCTATTTCCAAAGTAGAAAATAGCGCAGAAACTACTGATAAAAATCTTAAGATTACAAATTGGCAAGACTTAAAGCCCTCCGAAAATCAGATTATTACAAGTCTTAATATTTTTGAAATTTTACGCCGCCATCATTATTTAAAATTACCTATAGATGAGCAAAGGTCACAAACTGTTTTTGAGAATTATTTCAGAGCATTAGACCCTCAACATATGTTCTTTACTCAAAGTGATATTGAAGAATTTACGCCACTCCGTATACAATTTTTTAAACTATTGCGTTATGGACAATTAAAGCCTGGTTATACTATTTACCAGCGCTATTTACAAAGAGCACAAGAACGTATTGAATACTCTTTATCAATTCTAAATAAAGGGATTGATAAAATGGATTTCAATACAAATAAAACTTTTTTAATTGATAGAGAAAAAGCTTCTTGGCCTAAAGATCTAGCAGAACAAAATAGCTTATGGGAAAAACGAATAACAGACGATGTACTACGTTTAAAATTATCTAATAAAAAAGATAATGAGATAACTAGTCAATTAAATAA
>CALYQH010000042.1 GCA_945283395.1 uncultured Ventosimonas sp.
AAGATGAGCATGGTAGAACTAATTGGGAAAAAGTTGGTGAAGTGGCTTCAGATACTACAAATCAGCCTACCGAAAAACCACAACAATCGGCTAAAAAGACAAACAACGGTGGTACTATTGATTTGAATATTAATAGTGTTACTATCAATAATACTAAAGTAAGTTACAAAGACCTTAAATTAGGCCACGAATATATTATCAATAATGTTCACTTATCAACAGGCGTGATAAGAGTAGGTCAACCTGTTATTATCAAATTGGGTGCAAACTTTAGAAGTAATCAACCCAAATTAACAACGGATATACAACTACAGGGGCAATTAGTTTATAACCTTGAAAAACAACTCTATCAAGTCAAAGGGTTAGATTTAAATAGTCGTATTTCTGGGGAAATATTCCAAGGTAAAACAGCTACTTTCTCTGCCAAAGGTGATCTAATGGCTGATTTAAAAGCTAATACAGCCGGATGGAGCAATTTGTATTTAACCCTAGATGAGTTAAAAGTAGTAGGTAATATCAATGCTACTAATATTAGAGGTGAGATACCCGAGGTAAAAGGTAATTTATTAGCAGAAACCTTTAACTTATATAAAACATTAAAAGATATAGGTATTACCCTTCCTGCTATGGCTGATAAACAAGCATTAACACAGGTAAGTTTCTCTACTAATTTAGTGGGTTCAACTAAAGCCATTGCTTTAAATGATTTGAAAATCAAATTGGATAATACTAATTTGACAGGAAATGTTGCTATTACAGATTTAGCTAGGCAAGCTATTAAGCTACAAATCAAAGGCGATAGCCTTAATGTAGATAATTATTTACCTCCTGAATCCAAGCAAACTGCGCAAAATACTAGTGCTACTAAAACCAATAATGGAAGTACTGCAACTTCTAACAAAGCTATTTGGGATAATGAACCCATGTTTGACCCTAAAGTTTTGCGTAATTTAGATATTGATGCTGCTGTCAGTATGCAACAAGTTGTAGTTAAAAAATTACGCTGGGAAAATTTTGAAGCGAAACTAACCGCTAAAAATGGTTTACTTAATATCCAAAATGTAGGAGGTAAATTATTTACTGGAACGGTGAATGTCAAAGGTTCTTTAAATGCTAGTAGCGCTACTCCACAAATTAATTTACAGCCCACTATTAGTAATTTACCTATTGAAAAATTAATGGATCAAGCGGATAAAAAACTTAATCTACGCGGTACTGTTAGTCTTAATGGTAACTTGCATAGCTTGGGCTTAAGCCAAGCTAGTATGGTAAGAAATTTAGGTGGTACCGTTAACTTTGTGGTCAACAATGGTGCGTTAATAGGCGAAAATTTAGAGTATCAAGTTTGTAAAGGAGTAGCATTGGTCAGAGGTAAAAAACTAACTTCTCGATTTGATCGCACTGAAACTAAATTCCAACAACTTAAAGCATCTATTAATATTAATAATGGACTAGCAGATAATCAAAATCTATTGCTAGCTATAGCAGGTTTTGAAACCAAAGGTAAAGGAACCTTTAACTTAGTAACTATGGAAGTTGATTATCATATTGGCCTTTCTTTAAAAGGCGAACAAGATATTAGTGGTGATCCTGCCTGTAAAGTGAATAAAGATGTAACAGGTATAGAGTTCCCATTGATTTGTAAAGGGCCTGTATTAAATAATGCGGGTGGCCTTTGTGGGATAGATGAAAATGCAATAAGTAATATCGCCATAGATTATGGGAAAAATAGAGCAAACCAAGCACTTGATAAAGAAAGAGACAAGTTACAACAAAAACTTGATAAAAAACTTGGCGATAAAAATCCGGCGTTGAAAGGTGCGGCGGGAAAAATCTTGAAAGGAATTAAATTATAATAAGTGGCATTAGATTCTTTTGCAGATAGGGTACTTGCTTGGTATGACCAATTTGGTCGCAAGCATTTACCTTGGCAACAACAGGTAACGCCTTATAAAGTATGGGTTTCTGAAACTATGTTGCAGCAAACCCAAGTTGCTACTGTTATCTCCTATTTCAGCCGTTTTATGCAGTTTTTGCCAACAGTAGTTGCTTTAGCAAAAGCGTCACAAGATGAGGTGCTTCATCTATGGGCAGGATTGGGTTATTATTCTCGAGCTAGAAATCTGCATAAAACAGCGCAAATTATTGTGGCTGATTACCAAGGCCAGTTTCCTGAGACATTACAACAACTCATAGAGTTACCAGGTATAGGTCGTTCAACTGCTGGTGCTATTTTAAGCCTAGCAATGCAGAAAAAAGCGACTATATTAGATGGTAATGTTAAAAGAGTGCTGTGTCGTTATTTTGCTATAGCAGGTTATCCCGCTGAAACTAAAGTGGCTAAAAAATTATGGGAATTAGCCGAGCAGTTAACACCTGATCAACAGATTAACCACTATAATCAAGCCATGATGGATTTAGGGGCTACACTTTGTAGCAGAAGTAATCCTAATTGCTTAATTTGCCCACTACATGCAGATTGTCAGGCTAGAATAACGGATAGTGTAAAGCTATATCCTACGGCTAAGCCTAAAAAAGTGTTACCACAAAAACAAGTTATCATGCCTCTTTTTAAATATCAGCAAGCTATTTGGCTATATCAACGACCTAATACAGGCTTATGGGGTGGTTTATGGAGTTTCCCTGAGGTAGCAGACCAGCTAGGGTTACAAGAATATGCACAACAACAAGGTTTTACGATAGCCAACCAACAGCCCCTAGAATTGTTTATTCATACCTTCAGTCATTTCCAACTAACCATCCAACCTATGTTAGTAGAAGTGATTGCTAGTAGAAATAAACTAGCCGAAACCGGTCATATCTGGTATAACTTAGCTAGTCCACCACGTTTAGGTTTAGCGGCACCTGTCAAAAAGTTATTAAACTTGCTTAATTAATCTTAAGGAGTTCTTTATTATGTCTCGTATGGTATTTTGTCGTAAATATCAAAAAGAATTAGCTGGCCTTGCTAGTCCTCCTTACCCAGGCGCTAAAGGGCAAGATATTTATGAACATGTATCCCAATTAGCATGGGATGAATGGACTAAACATCAAACCATGCTTATCAATGAAAAACACTTAAATATGATGAACGCTGAGCATAGAAAATTCCTACAGCAAGAAATGGAAAAGTTTTTGGCTGGTGCAGAACATGCAAAAGCGGAGGGATATGTTGCGCCTACTGCAAAATAATTTTACAAGACTCTTGACAGATACCTCTAAAAACAGTTTAATAGCGACCCATTGCTCGGGTAGCTCAGTCGGTAGAGCAGAGGACTGAAAATCCTCGTGTCGACGGTTCGATTCCGCCCCCGAGCACCATTTTTTCTAGGCTAGCTTATTTTTTGCTAGCCTTTTTTTCTATAATACCTATCAAATTGTTGCAGCCATAACATATGTGTATTAGTCTGTTTGCTTAGCAGTTAAGCTAGATTATTTTACTAACACTTTGTAAACTAAAATGATAATTATCCAGTTATCGTTTTTCCGCCTAATTAGCGAACCAATAAAGCCATATGGCGTAGGGGAGGAAATATGGCAATACCTGAATCTAAAAGCGAGTTAATAGCAGCTATTAATCATAACTATACATTATTGACAAAAAAGTTAGCAGCAATACCTGCACAAAAAGCCTTTGAAGCTATTATGGAAGGACATGCCAAAGGTACTATGATGAGTGTGGCACAACTGGTGTCTTATTTAATTGGTTGGGGTGAGCTGGTATTAGCATGGCATAATCAGGAAGCGAAAGGACAAGCTATCACATTTCCAGAAGTAGGATATAAATGGAATCAGCTAGGTTTATTAGCACAAAAGTTTTATCGTGACTATGAGCATATCAAGGATTATCAGACACTACTTAAACTTCTCGAAAAAAATAAGCAGCAGCTTAATAAACTGATAGAGAATTTTAGTAATGAGGAATTATATGGTGTTGCTTGGTGTGGCAAATGGACAAGGGGACGAATGATTCAATTTAATACGGCTTCTCCCTATAAAAATGCGGTAGGTCGATTAAATAAATTATTAAAACAACTTGCGCAATAATTCTGTTGCGCATGAGTTAGATAGGCCAATTAAGTTGAATTATATGGCATGAAAAATAAAACGCTCACTAATTAATGTGCTTTGTAAGCTTAGTTGTTTTTAGTAGTTATCGAGCAATGGATAAGAATTTAAAAGTAAAGCCATAAAGATTTATGGTTATCTAGGCTAAATAATATAATTGCTCCATATCTTGTAATAAAATTTCCTTCTTCCTAATATACAGGACTAGATACGTTGTTAGCTTAACAGATAAATGAACGGTAGGGAGTAATAGTTAATAGCTTAGTGGAGCTAGCACTGAATCTTTAACATATGGCTTTAACAGCCCCTTTCACAAAGCCTATTAGCAGGGTGATACGAGGCTGCTAGAACATTAATCAATTGGGCTACGATGGGAGAACTAGAAGTTATCCCTTTGCCCTTTGTGGGGGCTGTTAGGGTTATTCAAATGTAACGAGCTTTGCGTATGTCTGCAAAAATAAAATTTGGCCAATAGATCGCTTCTCAGTAATAAAAGAGATCCCCATATTCAGTTACTTATTATTTATAATCCTGCAAATATTTGTTTTACCTCTGCTTCATTTTTTGCATTATTTAATTGTTCAAGCTGATCTTTTAATATCTTACCTATTGGTTTACAAACCATTATTTGTTTTTCATAATCAGCTTTTTTTAAGCCTATTTTAAAGTTGCTAATAAATTCTGTATTTTGTCGCTTATACTCAGCAGCCATAGAACTAGGAACATACTTATTTGTTTCCATTGTAAGTTGTATGGCATCCATAGTTGCAAAGATATCTCTACATTCTTGAGGCAATTTATTATCACTATTACCGCAAGCCATAAGCATACTGATCATAGAAATAAGACAACTAATTTTTTTCATTAATCACTCCATGAGTTAATTATCAGTTATCTTAATAGGATAACTTACTAATTAACTATCATAAAGAGCCAATTAAAGCATTACCATAAGTAGCTTGAAAGTACTGCTGTAATAATGCATGAATGCCTTTGTAGACTGGAAGATTAGCAGCTATGTTAAAGTAAACTACTTTAGTTAATGCTGGCGTTATTAAATTAACTACGTTGCAAGTTGCCGTAGTGGCTACTACATAGTGGGGATTTACCTAGCTAAGAGCATATTTATAAGTTTATAAAGTTATTACCAGTTCGTTAAGGGCTAAAACATAGGTCTAGCCATTTAGTCTGCTGCGCTGCTACTGATTTTGTCGGGTATTCAGGGTATAATAACTAAAGGCAAAAGGCTAGTTACAGTTGTTATGTTTAAAGCATTTACTAGACTTGCCATACTGGATTATT
Organism: uncultured Ventosimonas sp.; assembly: GCA_945283395.1. Lineage (GTDB taxonomy): Bacteria > Pseudomonadota > Gammaproteobacteria > Pseudomonadales > Pseudomonadaceae > Entomomonas. The sequence continues at coordinate 5,371 of CALYQH010000042.1, forward strand.
TACAAGTTTATGCTATGACCAGTAGCAACTGTAATAGAAGATATCTATTTTTAAAGTTGATGATATGAGCAAAAGTGAAGACCCAATTTATAGAATTATTTTTTTAAATCAAGGACAGGCTTATGAGATGTACGCTAAACAAATCTATCAAAGTGATTTATGGGGATTTTTAGAGATTGAGGAGTTTATTTTTGGTGAGCGTACCCAGATGGTAGTTGACCCTAGTGAGGAGCGCCTTAAGGCGCAGTTTGAAGGGGTTAATAGAAGTTTTGTCCCTATGCATGCGGTAGTACGTATTGATGAAGTGGAGCGATTGGGGGTAGCAAAAATTACTGAGGCAAAAGCTTCTGGTAATATTATGCCGTTTCCAATGCCACCTTTACCTGTCAAGTAAATTTACTGATGGCTATCGCGGCTTTGTTGTAGGTAAGTCCTAAAGGTTTTACCTAGTATTATGTTAGCTTTTTGTAGTTCTTGTTGAGTCATATGGATGGCTACTTGGTCAGCTACGTCCATTGCTTCGTCAGAACCATTTATGCCTGCAATTTTAAAAATAATATAAGCTTGTAGGTTATTTATTGGGGTTCCTTGTCCTTTGAAATACATATAACCTAGTTTAACTTGGGCATCGAGATGGGCTTGTAAAGAGGCTTTTTTAAACCAATTAATAGCTAAAGGATAATTAGGCGGAGTGAGTTGCCCCTCATAATAATATAGACCTAGTTGGTATTGGGCTTCTTTATCGCCAGCATTAGCAGCAGTCAGGCATTGATCAAGCAGTGGAGCACGTTGTTGCGGTGGAACATTTAAGGCGCAAGTGGTAGCTTCAGGGAGTACGAAGTTGTCGGCTAATAGGTTTTGTGAGATAAATAGCAAGAGACAACTAATGTATTTTTTATAAGATAATTCGCCCATAACCTAAATCATATAACCTTGTTTGCTACTAATTGGTAAATATCTTTTGTTGCTTGTCCTATGGTTAATTCTAGTCGCTTAGCTTTACCGACTCAGTTAATTTTTTAGTAGAAGCAATGTGGCCTAAAACTTAATAGGAGTAGCTAAATAAAGTGTACCCTTTTTTGCCATAAACTTTAAGAGAACTCATAATTATTTTTATAAATTGTTAGGTTTTTGTTAAGTTGGATTGGTTTTCTAGTTTTTCCCAGAAGGATTTAATGGCATTTTTTCTGATCAGAGAGCAACGATAGAGGCGAATTTCTAGAGGAATATACCATTGTTTATCGCCACATATAATAAGTTCTTTGCGGGCTAGTTCATTTTCAACGCTAAGCTTAGGAAGCCATGCAATACCTAGCCCTTCTATAGCCATAGCTTTTAAACTATCAGCCATAGCTGTTTCAAATAATTTTACATAACGTAGTTTAGATTGCCTAAGCAGTAAGTTAACAGAATGGCCTAGAAAAGCCCCTTGCCCATAAGCTAATAGCGGCAATTGTTGATTGATGTCTATGGTAAATAAGGGCCTATGGTATTGATCAAGCCCACAAACAGGAACCATTTCAGTATGACCTAGAATAAGCCACGGAAAAAGCTCGGGGGGAAGTTGTAAAGCTGATTCAGGGTCGTGGTAGGCTAGCATTAGATCACAAGCACCTTCTCTTAAAGCACGGGTAGCATCTCCTACATTAGCAGCTAATAATCGGCTAGTAATAAAAAGCCCTTCTCTACGTAATTTGCCCATCCATTGAGGGAAAAAACCTTGGGCAAGAGAATGGGCTACTGCAAATTGGAGTATTTCGCCTTGCGTGGTGTCAGTATGGTGGATATGTCTAACGATTTCGTGGAGTTGTTCTATAACATTGCGCGCGGTTATGAGAAATACTTGACCTGCTTCGGTGAGTTCTACAGGGGTTTTAGAGCGATTTATAAGATGAAAACCAAGCGCTTGTTCGAGGTTTTTAATACGTCGACTAAAAGCAGGCTGAGTGACAAAACGTTGTTCTGCTGCTTTGGAGAAGCTAAGGGTAGTTGCTAGAGCGCTAAAGTCTTCTAACCATCTTAGTTCTAAATTCATGAGGCAATCCACTTATTAACTAATCTGTTGCTTATGCGATTTTTGCATAGGATAGCAAATAAAGGCATTGGTAAGAAAGTCTTTTAAATCCTATTATTGCAACGGTTTTGTAAATAAAGATTAACTTTTTATAGGTTTGTATTATGTCTCATTCTGCATCGTTTCGTGTTGAAAAAGATTTGTTAGGTTCCTTAGAGATTCCGAGCGAAGCTTATTATGGTATTCAAACGTTGCGTGCTATTAATAATTTTAAGTTAAGTGGTGTACCTTTATCACATTTTCCTAAATTTGTTAATGCATTAGCTATGGTAAAGTGGGCTGCCGCGGCGGCAAATCATGAATTGGGATATTTGTCTGCCGACAAGCACGCAGCTATTGTGAAAGCATGTCAACGTATTATTAAGGGTGAGTTTCACGATCAATTTTTGGTAGATATGATTCAGGGTGGTGCTGGCACTTCAACTAACATGAATGCGAATGAAGTAATAGCTAACATTGCATTGGAGGAGATGGGGCATAAGAAAGGGGAATATAAGTATTTACATCCTAATAATGATGTGAATATGGCACAATCTACTAATGATGCTTATCCTAGTGCTATTAGAGTAGGTTTATTATTGGGCTATGATGTATTATTGGAAGCATTAGCTAAGTTAAGGGATGCTTTTACCAAGAAAGCAGAAGAGTTTGCGCAAGTAATTAAAATGGGGCGGACACAATTGCAAGATGCCGTGCCTATGACGCTAGGTCAAGAATTTCATGCCTTTGCTACAACTTTGACAGAGGATTTAGATAGAATTAAATTATTAATTCCTGATTTATTGCGGGAAGTGAATTTGGGGGGTACAGCTATTGGCACGGGTATTAATGCTGACCCTCGTTATCAATTTTTGGCAGTTCAACATTTAGCCCTTATTAGTGGTCATGTATTGTTACCAGCCACTGATTTAATTGAAGCCACTTCTGATATGGGCGCTTTTGTATTGTTGTCTGGGATGTTTAAGCGGACAGCTGTTAAGCTGTCAAAGATTTGTAATGATTTGCGATTATTATCCAGTGGTCCAAGAGCAGGCATTAATGAGATAAACTTACCTGCTAGACAGCCCGGTAGTTCAATTATGCCGGGTAAGGTTAATCCAGTAATCCCTGAGGCAGTTAATCAAGTAGTTTTTGAAATTATTGGAGCTGATACGGCGATAACGCTAGCGGCTGAAAGTGGCCAGTTACAATTGAATGTGATGGAACCTTTGATAGCTTACAAG
>CALYQH010000043.1 GCA_945283395.1 uncultured Ventosimonas sp.
GAATTAATCGCATAACTTTAAACACTTTTTAAGTAAAAGATGGGAATTATAACGATTGGGGTCTAGACATGCCATAGCTTAATTCATTAAATAATAATAACCGCTTAATTTTTTTTATAAAAAACTCATGTGATGGATTGCTAGCTTACCTTTTATATTAGTATCCAGTTTTATAATCTATTAATATTATTTTATAAATTACTAACATTATAGAAAAATTATCATGTTATGAGCATTGACGCAAACATTTAACAGCCATTGCTACGTTCTGTTTTATATGCTCAGAATTTATGGTGCCAATAATAACAGATGTTATTGAAGGATGTGAGAAAATTAACTCAAAATTAGCTTCTAAAGGTGTTTTATTACTTTCTACAAACAGGTGCCCACTAGCTAAAGCTTTCTTAATAAAAATACCTTTATTATGTTGCATGGCAAAATCTAGTAAAGGTTTTTCTGCTTGTGCTGTAATATTATAGGTAACCATTGCGCAATCACTTTTTTGCAGAGCAGCCATTCCACCTTCAATTGTTTTGCTCGATAACCCAAAACTTCGAATAAGTCCTTTTTGTTTTAATTTGGCTAGTGTAGTCCATAACTCATCATCCTTGATAATAGCTAAATCATCGCCATTAGAATGAATAAGTAGAACATCCAAATAATCTGTATTGAGCCTTTTTAGGCTCCTTTCTACTGAAACAACAATATGTTTAGATGAAAAATTATAAGTGGACTTTCCGTCTTTAAATTCCTCTCCAGCTTTACTTACAATTACCCAATCTTGCCTATTAGTTAGCAATTTACCTAGTCTTTCTTCGCTATTACCATAAGCAGGCGCTGTATCTAAGGTATTAATGCCCAATTCTTGAGCCATGACTAATAAAGTTTTAATTTCATTATCATTAGGTATTTGAAAATGAGTTGGATATTTTACTGCCTTATCACGCCCTATTTTGACAGTTCCTAAGCCAATAGGAGAAACTTTTATACCTGTATTTGCTAATGATCTATAGTAATTATGCAAGGTTATCATTTGAATAATTCATTCCACATCGTATTAGCAGCTGGCGGAATAGGTAATGCAGGCATAGTTTCTTGGCCTTGAGGTTGAATCCCTTGTTGCTGTAAACTAGCTATACATTGATCAGCAAAATCTGGAGCTAACGCCAATTTGGTAGGCCAACCTATTATTACTGGAGCTTGTACACTAATAAAGGCATTATCTGGCCGCATTAAGTTAGTCTGAGCTGGTTCAGCTCTATTCACCCTTAAAGTGGCCCATTGTGCAGTCGTTAAATCTATCCAAGGTACTAGTTTAGCCAATTCGGACTTAGCGTAATCAATTTGATTAGCTTCATCTCTAGCTACACCAGCTTCTTCAGCCAGCTCACCACCTATATACCATACCATATCTCCATCTTGATGGTAATGTGTTGTCACTGTTAACCGCGGTTTAACACCCACTCCTAAACAATGCGCATAAAGAGGTTTCAAGGCGGCTGACTTAACCATCACCATGTGAAGTGGTCTTACTTGCATAGCAGGCTTAGTTAAGTGAAAAGATTTAAGCAATTGACCATTTCCCTCGCCTGCTGACAAAATGACTTGCTTTGTTTCTATCTCACTATCATCTGCCTTTATAAAAACTTTTTGATCTTTACTAATAGGTGTTAGTGGTTCAATTTGCTTGGCTAACAATACTCTGTTATCAGATAAGCCTACTAAACACTGGATAACGCTAGGGATATCCAATACTATTTCATCTAAGCGGTAAGCCTTACCCTTAAATTGACTATGTTGAAGAGCAATAGGTAAATCATCACCTTTTACTTGTTGTACTCTACTTCGTAATGCTTTGCTCGCAAAAAAACTCATTAAATTACTAGCCAAATTGCCAGGTGACCATAAAAAATGATGTTGGCTTAGCACATTGACTTGGCTTAAATTGAGCTCCCCATTACCTGCCAAACAATCTCGCCAACGTTTAGGCATAGTAGCGATAGCTTCTGAAGCACCTGTTAAAGTACCTGCTAGGGTATACTTAGTCCCGCCATGTATTATGCCTTGCGATTTAACAGTCTGTTCACCACCTAAGCTTTTACTCTCAATCAATAATGTACTATAACCTAACTGATGGAGTCTTGCATTTAGCCATAATCCAGCGATACCGCCTCCCACAATAACAACATCTGTACTTATTTGCTGGGACATATAAATAACCTAATAAGAATTATATTAATGACAGTATAAAATACTCTCCGCCTATATCTACTATCAAAATAAGGTATTATCTTTTTTGGTTTACAAAATATTACCATCTTTCATAGTTAGAGCGGTTTGTTAATATACAAGTGATTGCTCTGCTATTTGCTAATTATGTTTTGTGTTAATTTTAGTACGCCATTTTTTAAAAACATATTCAATAGGCCACCTTACACAAATAATAAACACAAAATAAACAGCCAAGGCCACTTCTATCTGATAAGTTAAATTATTGGCTATTTCTATATCATGATGTCCCACTGCTAATAAGAAATCCATAGCCATAACAGCTATTGAAGGGGCATATTGGTTATTTATTGGATCAATTAAGGTAGGTGAAAATAATAAAATAGCAACAACAAGAATAATAGGCTCTTTCAAAAAGCGCCATAAAAAATTAGTAAAAAAAATGCTAGCTAATAAGAGTATAAAGGCCGCTACACAATATACTGACCACAATATAAAATAATCTTGTTGATTCATGCCTTAACTATACTCCTCAGCCAGCATAATAATTAAATTATGAAACTATTTTAAAATAGCCAAAAGAATCTTTTTATATCAACATCTAATGGGCTGCATGACCACTTAAAGACGCCTCTTGTAAATCTAACTCATCTAACACTTTCCTAACTGTATCATCACCTATTTCTCTATGACGACGCAAACTATATAACTCTAATCTTTGAGCCCTTAAGGCTCTTAATCGCAACATCTTTTCTAATTTATCATTTTGCTCGCCACGGGCTTGTATCTCTTCCGAATCAGCGTACGCATTTAAATGCTCCCTATATTCAGCCATGATCCTCGCCTTAGTTTCAGCTACCATAGTAGCTAAAGTAGCATCCTGTGAAATAGAAAGATCCATTGTCAACTCTTCAGTTTCTAAAGAATGAATAGCTGCTTCTGCTGTTTTTCGCCAAGCTTCCCTAAATTCTTTTTTCCGCTCCTCGTCTGTTTCCATCTCTATATCTCGTAGCAAAAGAGGTAACAGAATACAAGCAACTAATAATGATAATAAAATTACACCTACGGCAATAAAAATCATGGTATCCCTTTCAGGGAAAGGAATTTTTTTATTTACATCAATAAATAATGGTACAGATAAAATACCAGCTAAAGTTACAGCACCTCGCACACCACCAATAGTCAGAATCCATGCTGATCTGCTAGATTGTCTGACATCTGATATACCTTTTCTTTTTTTACGCAGCTGAGTTAATAGATACCAATTAGCTCTTACCCAAATATACCTTAACAACACTAGAATAGAGAAAATAATAAAAATAACAAATAGCTGCCACATGAAAGAAGAAAATTGACTTTCAGGTCCAGTACGGGCTAAAGTATTCTTAACAATATCAGGTAACTGCAATCCCAATAATATAAAGATAATACCATTAAATACAAACTCCAATAATGCCCATACACTTCGATTCAATAATCTAGTAGTGGTTTGCTTAGGTAATAAATCAACCCAGCTTTGCATCATACCAGCTGATACAGCAGATAAAATACCAGATAAATGAAAGTGTTCAGCAACTACATAAGCCATAAAAGGTAACAATAACATGAACATGACATGAGTAGCTGGATCATCCCAACCATGTTTTATCATCCAGCCTCTTAATTGACCTAATAACCAACTGAGAATAACACCTACCAGTAAACCACCTAAAGCTACCACCAAAAAGGATAAACTAGCATCTACTAAGGAAAAAGCCCCAGTCATGGCAGCCGCTAAAGCAAATTTAAAGGTTACTAAGCCAGAGGCATCATTCATCAAGGATTCGCCCTGCAATAAGCGCATCAAGGGAACAGGTAATTTACCTTGGGTAACAGCTGAAACAGCTACAGCATCAGTAGGAGAAAGCATTGCAGCAAGTGCAAAGGCACCTGTCAATGGAATAGCAGGAATCAAAAAATGAATAAAATAACCTGCCCCTACCACAGTAAAAACGACTAGCCCAACGGCTAACATAAAAATAGGACCTTTATATTTCCATAAATCCCTTTTAGGAACATGCCAACCATCTGAAAATAATAAAGGGGGTAGAAATAACATCATAAAGAGTTCTGGTTCAAATTCTACATGGAATCCTAACGCTGGCCAAGCAACAATAGCACCAAGAACAATTTGCAAAATAGGGACTGGGATAAAAGGCAGAAAACGACTACTTAACTGTGAAACCCCTACTAATAGCAATAACGTGAGTACCATGTAAGCACTCTGCATAATACATCTCTCCTTTTCAATTAATCACTCAAATCCCCTGCGATCCATATTATCATTTTGTATAATAAGGGGTAGGATCAGCAATACCCGCTTGTTTGAAACCTGCTGCTCTTAATCTACAGCTATCACATCTGCCACAAGCTCGACCTTCCTCGTCAGCTTGATAACATGAAACTGTCAAAGCATAATTAACACCAAGTTGTACGCCTTGCTGAATGATTTTTGCTTTAGACCAATTCTGCAAAGGTGCTTGAATATGAAAAGGTTTCCCTTCAACACCCGCCTTAGTTGCCAAATTAGCTAACTTCTCAAACGCTTCAATAAATGCTGGGCGACAATCAGGATATCCTGAATAGTCTACCGCATTTACACCAATAAAAATATCCTGAGCAGATAAAACTTCAGCAAATCCTAAAGCTAATGATAGAAAAACGGTATTACGAGCCGGTACATAAGTAATAGGTATACCTTCTGAGGCTAATTCAGGTACAGTTAATTTACTATCAGTTAATGCAGAGCCACCAATAGCGTCCAAACCTAATTTAATAATCTTGTGCTCTACAGCACCTAATTGTTTAGAAATCTTCAATGACGCATTGAGTTCTGACCTATGCCTTTGTCCATAATCAAAACTCATAGTATAACATTCAAAACCTGCTGCTTTAGCGATAGCTAATACTGTAGCAGAATCTAAACCACCGGATAATAAAATAACTGCTTTTTGCATATTGTTTGTTAGACCTATTAGTGACCTGGCTGATCATTCCAAAGTATTTTATGTAATTGTAATTGAAAACGAACAGGAAGATTATCCTCAACAATCCAATTAGCTAAATCTTGGGCTTTTATCTGTTGGTAACTAGGAGAAAAAAGTATCTCAGAAACCTTTTTAGCCAGATCATATTCAATTAATTGAACTTTAGCCCACTCGTAATCTTTTCTTGAACAGATTACAAACTTTACTTGATCATTCGCTGTTAAAAGATGCATATTATCATAATAATTACGCTTAACCTCACCTGAATCGGGCGTTTTTAAATCAACTATCCTACTTACTCTACTATCTACTTTTGAAATATCTAGTGCACCACTTGTTTCTAATGATACTTCATAACCTTCATCACATAAGAGTTTAAGTAATAACAGACAATTAGGTTGGGCCAAAGGCTCTCCACCTGTTACACATATATATTGAGGATTATAATCAGCTACCTGCTTTAAAATAGTAGTGAGCGCAATTTGCTTTCCCCCTTTATAAGCATAGGCAGTATCGCAGTATAAACATCGTAAAGGGCATCCTGTTAAACGAATAAATAGAGTAGGTCTACCCATTGTTCGTGCTTCACCTTGCAATGAGTAGAATATTTCTGTAACACGTAAATTCATGATAAGCTCCGGTCGTAACAGCAGAACAGGCCATCCGACTCCGTTGCAAAAAAACAGCCTTTAACTTTGTAAAGGCAATTACCTAAGATAATTAATTGGTTTTTGATAACCAATAATTAATTTAAAGATTGTAAACTACGCTTAGCTAAGGTAGCCGCGGAACTATAAGGATAGTTAGTTATAACCCCATTATATAATTCTTTTGCTTTAGCTTTGTTACCTAATCGCTGTTGAATATCAGCTAATTTATACATAGCGTCAGGCACTTTGGGATGCTTAGGGTATAGTTGTAATACTTTATTAAAGTTATCACTTGCAGCCTTAGTTTCACCTTGAGCTAAATTGACTTCAGCTAACCAATATTGAGCATTACCAGCATATTGGCTATTAGGGAATTTGTTTAGAAAGGCATTAAACGCCTGAGCAGCTTTAGGATAATCTTTCTTTTGAATCAGACCAAAAACTGCATCATAATATACCTTCTCTTTCTTAGGATCAGCAGGCGTATTAATAGCAGGAGGTGATAAAGTTGTATTAGCGTCTATCGCCTCACTACTAGTGGGAACTATTGATGAATTTTGGGGTACATTATTAGCAAGACGCTTATCAATATCTTGATAACGCTCTAAATTTTCTTGCTGCATTTGTTTAATTTGCATTTGCTGCTCTTCTAACTGGCCTCTTAACTGTGCCACTTGATTTTGTAACTGCTGCAACTGCATAAACACTTGTGCCTGACCAGACAAAGAAGCGTTAGTATCATCTGAACTTGCTATTTGTCCTAAACTAACAAGAGGGAAACAACTTATAACATATCCAATTAACCAACTCTTCTTTATCATCATTTATTACCTTTATTGAAACTTCAATTCTACGCGACGATTCTTAGACCAAGCATTTTCATCATGACCATTCACTGCTGGATGTTCTTTACCATAAGAGACTACTTCGATTTGTGAAGGAGATACCCCTTGCATAGTGAGATAACTTTTAACTGCATTGGCACGACGTTCGCCTAACGCCATATTATACTCACGAGTACCGCGTTCATCAGTATGGCCTTGTAAAACAATGTGACGACCATTTTGCATTAAGTCATGCGCATGAACATCCAATGCTTTCATAGCATCTGGTTGCAAATCCGAACTATCATAATTGAAATAGAATACAGTAATTTGGCGCAATGCTTCCATTTCTTCAGGTGTTAAACCATTAATAGTACCACCACCTACACCATTAGTACCCACTCCACTATCGAAACCAGAACCATTAGCTCCACCATCGGCTCCACTGCTTTCATCTGTAGTAGAGTTAGAACCACAACCAACCATTACCGCCATACAAAAAGATAATAGCATCAATTTAATTAATTTCATTCTACAGCTCCAATGTTAATTGAGTTAATATAACGACTTACTTAGTATAAGATGACCACGAGGGTTCTCGTGCATCACCATTATTAGTTGGTATCTCTACACGAACACGACCATTAATAGAGGCTAACACTAATGCCCCTTTATTTTGTTTTCTTGTTGCATAAATAACCATTGTTCCATTAGGGGCAATAGTAGGTGCATCATCTAAATTAGTATTAGATAATACCTTAACTCTACCCGTTCTTAAATTCTGCGCTGCTATCATAAAATTGCGATAGCCATCTTGACGATGCACCATTACCAACATACTTTCATCGGCTGATAATTTTGGATTAGCATTATAATTACCTGTAGCAGTAACTCTATCGGTCATACCACTATTTACATTTATTTTGTAAATCTGTGGGTTACCTCCTCTATCAGAGGTAAAATAAATGGTACTGCCACTTTTCCCCCAAAAAGGTTCGGTATCAATAGCACTATTATTAGTCAGACGTCTTGCTGAACGACTAGCTAAATTCATAATGTAAAGTTCTGGATTGCCATCTTTAGACAAAACAAAGGCCATTTGCTGACCATCAGGCGACCAAGTAGGGGCACCATTTAATCCTACATAATCTGTTAACTTTTCTCTACTGCCTGTAGCAATGTCTTGTAAATAAATACTAGGACGTTTTGTTTCAAAAGATACATAGAGTACCTTGCTATTATCTGGAGAAAACCTAGGAGACAGAATAGGTTCTTTAGAATTTAATAAAGTAACTGAATTAGCCCCATCATAATCGGCCATTTGTAACGAATAACTATCATTACCGCTAGCAGTAACATAAAGTAGTTTAGTAGAAAATGCTCCTTGAATACCTGTTATTTTTGAAAAAACTTGGTCTGCTATATAATGAGCTAGCTGCCGCACTTGACCGTTAGTGTTAGCAGCAGCGCTACCACTTGTCACCAGTTGTTGTGAAGTCACATTATATAAATAATATTGAGCTTGAATTCTATCTCCACTATTGATCAAACTTCCTATTAATAAATATTGTGTATTAACCGAACTCCAATCCCTAAAAGCTACCTCATTAGGGGTATGAGGTGTACTTAACATATTTTGCCTAGGTAAAGCTTCAAATAAACCTGAACTATATAGATCATTTCCTATAATATTTGCTACTGAAATTTCACCCTCGCTAGCAAAAGGCACTACTGCAATAGAGATAGCCTTGTTACTACCTCCATCAATTAAAATTGCATCTGCTGCATTAGTCACTGAAGTACAAAACAACAATGGTAATAAAAGAATAGAAATTAATTT
>CALYQH010000044.1 GCA_945283395.1 uncultured Ventosimonas sp.
AATAAAACTCGCTGATTCAACTTAATATAGCCAGTATTTGCTGTTATTAATCCTGCTATAATGTGCAATAGCATAGTTTTGCCAGAGCCAGATGGCCCATAAATAACCATTGATTGGCTAGTACTAGTTAAGTTTATCGCTAAATTAAATTGATGTTTGGCTGAGCAAATAATCTTTTTTATAGATAATTCAAGTAACATAACCTCTAACGCTCCACTGTTGAGGTTGTTAGCTTTTTGGTGGCTAATAAAATGACGATACAAACAAGAGAAATTATGATGACCAACGTATTAGCTATACTATCTTGCCCAGCTTGGACTGCATCATAAATTGCAATAGATATGGTTTGCGTTTTACTAGGTATACTACCTGCTACCATTAAGGTAGCTCCAAATTCTCCTAAAGCTCTAGCAAAAGCTAATAATAGCCCTGCTAAAATTCCTTTCCATGCTAAGGGTAATGTCACCCTAAAAAAAATAGCGAGTTCGCCAATACCTAATACACGTGCAGCCTGTTCATAGGCTTTATCTACGCTTTCAAAAGCAGCACGAGCAGGTTTGACTACTAGCGGAAAGGTAACTACTACAGCGGCCACTACTGCGCCTTGCCAAGTAAATATCAGACTAATGCCTAAGGTATTTTTTAGTAACTGCCCTAACCATCCATTACTACCTAATAGCACCAATAAATAATAGCCTAGTACGGTAGGAGGTAATACCATAGGAAGGGTCAAAATAGTATCTAATAATTCTCTGCCTAAAAAATTTTTTCGCGCTATTAGATAGCCTATAGCTACACCTAATATTAGATTGATGAGCATTGTCCATAAAGCGACCTTTAAAGACAGTAGTAAAGCTAGCCAAGCAACATTCATTATTTATTGACGAGGTTGAAAGCCATACTTTACAAGAATTTGTTGGGCTTCATTTGATAGCAGATAATCAATAAATTCTTGGGCCTGCTGTTGCTGTTTACTTTTGGCTACTATGGCAACAGGATAAGAAACAGGTTTAGATAAAGGAGCTGTAAAAACTACTTTAACTTTGTCTTGCATAATAGCCGCATCACTACCATAAACAAAGCCAGCTTCTACTTCAGCTCTTGCAACGTAATCTAGCGCCTGACGAACATTTTGCGTATATATAAATTTAGCTTTTAATCTATCCCATTGCTTAGATGCCATTAATAAGTGTTGGGTGTAATTTCCTGCTGGCACATAGGCAGGATTACCTACAGCAATTTTTTTAATAGCATCTTGCGCAAGATTATCTAATGACTTGAAAACAAGCGAGCTATTGATAGGAGTGATAACTACTAATGTGTTATTGATAAAATTTTTACGGCTTGTCTCTCTAATTAATTGTTTTTGCTGGGCTTGATTCATGGTTTCTTGATCTGCCGAGGCAAATACATCCACAGGGGCGCCTTTATCTATTTGTTGAAGTAAAGTGCCAGATGCCGCAAAATTGAAAAGAATTTTAGTATCGGGATGTTTAGTTTCATATTGCACGGCCATTTCTTTAAAAGCATTATTTAAACTAGCCGCAGCAGAAACAGTTAATTCCTTGGCCTGAATCAAACCTGCCATTGCACTACTAAATATAGCAATAATTAATGCTTTAACTAATTTTTCAATTAACATCTTATTCCCTCAAATTAGCCGTGAAAATGAGTACCTATTAAAATAGGTAGTTAATTAATAGAGATACTAACAACGAGGTCTTACAAGCTGCCAAGCACGTGTCAAATAGCTTACGGTTGCAAAACCACTAAAAGCATGTACTAAACGGGTAAAAGGGAAGATAACAAATAAACTCATTCCCATAAACAAATGTAACTTAAAAACAATGGAAGCATCAGCAATGTAACTGGCCGCACCACCACGGAAAGTAACAATATGTTGTGCCCATGCCATTAATAACACCATTTCATGACCATCTAAATGCTTAGAAGATACCAAAATAGTCGTTAATCCCAATAATAAAGTCGCTGTTAACCAGATGAGCACTAGTTTATCACGCCAAGTGGTATTGGCAATTAATCTTTCCGAACTAATACGACGACAAATCAACATCACCAAACCTACTAAACACATAGTCCCCATAATGCCACCTGCTATCATGGCAACTAGCTGTTTAAAAGAATGGCTAACTCCTAATGTATCCCACACAGCTACAGGTGTTAATAACCCTACTAAGTGACCAAAAAACAGTCCTAAAATACCGACATGAAATAATATATTAGCTAGCCGTAAATTACCCCTATAAAGCAGTTGGCTTGATTCGCTTTTCCATGAATATTGTTCTCTTTCAAAACGAATTAAACAACCTAGCACAAAAATAGTCATGGCTATATATGGATAAATTCCAAAAACAAATTGATGCAAATAGCTCATCTTAACTCCCTCTCAGAATCAGTAGTACATTGAGTACAGCTATTGGTTGGGCATGTATTAGTTGCATGATGGTTGATACTACCCACTACCCTTGTTGATAATAAGGGTTCAATGCCTTCAGGATTAGGCCCGAATTTCTCCATTGCTTCATCCATGTCTCGCACAGGGGGTACTGTTAAGGGTTTAGGTTCAACAGGCGAAAGCCTAACTAATACCTTAAAAATACCTGCATAAGTTGAGTTGTTTTGCTGAAGCTTTTGGCCTATGTGATTGATAACATCAATAGCCTCCCCTAAAAACTCTTGAGCTTTAGAAGGGTCACAAACGGCTAAAAACTCTAAAAACAAGGGTAAATAATCGGGTAGTTCCTCACACACCAGTTCAAAGCCTGCGGTTTGATATTCATTCATGAGGTCAACCATCGCCTGCCCTCTTATCCTATCTTCACCGTGAATATGCTCAAATAGGTGTAAAGATTGGCTAGGTGTTCTATCAAAAGATTGAACATAGTGCTCTTGCAAGCTAATAAGATCTTTTGTGGCTAAATAAGTTAATAACTCATTTAGCTCAGCTAGACTATCAGCTTCCAGATAACTACGAATAATAGCTAAGTTATCTAGTAGGTCTTGTTCTGGGTAACAAAGTAATATGGAAAGTATCTTATAGAGTTGCACAAATTACTCCTCTTTGCCTATAGCCGCATTAGCCTCACGATCTTGCATAGCATCGGTAAAGATAATAGGAGAAGCTTTAGCACGGCCAAATAAACTAGGTTTACTCACTCCACCTGAGCAACCATTGCCAAAACTAAAACCACAAGCCCCTTTATCCCTAAAAGTATTTTCTACCATTTCTTTATGTGAAGAAGGAATAACAAACCTATCTTCATAATTAGCAATAGCCATTACTTGATACATTTCATCTATCTGCTCTTTTGATAAATGGGTATTTTGTAAAGTTTCTAGATCTACCTTATGCTCAACGCTCTTAGCTCTCATATAGCGGCGCATAGATATCATAGTTTGCAATGCATTAACTACCGGTTCTTCTTTACCAGCAGTTAATAAATTTGCTAGATAACGAATAGGGATACGCAAATCTGCTACATCAGGAATAATACCTTTTTCACCTATTAAGTCATTTTCAATAGCGGATTGAATTGGCGATAAGGGTGGAATATACCAAACCATTGGCAAGGTGCGATATTCTGGATGTAGTGGAAAGGCAACTTTCCATTCCATAGCCATCTTATAAACAGGAGATTTTTTAGCTGCATCTATCCAACTTTGAGCAATGCCTTGTTTTAAAGCTTCAACTTGTACTTCTGGATCATTAGGATTAAAAAAAACATCAAGTTGAGATTGATAAAGGTCTTGCACATCTTCAGTAGAAGCTGCTTGTGCTATCTTATCTGTATCATATAAAAGCACACCTAAATATCTAATGCGTCCTACACAAGTCTCAGAACAGACGGTAGGTTGCCCACTTTCAATACGGGGATAACAGAATATACACTTTTCCGCTTTACCTGAAGTCCAGTTATAATAGATTTTCTTATAAGGACAACCTGATATACACATCCGCCATCCACGACATTTATCTTGGTCAATAAGAACGATACCATCATCTTCTCTTTTATAAATAGAACCTGATGGACAACTGGCAACACAAGTTGGATTTAAACAATGTTCACAAAGGCGCGGTAAATACATCATAAAGGTATTTTCAAAAGCAGCATGCATCTCCCTTTGTATACCTTCAAATAACTTATCTTTAGCCCGCTTAGCAAATTCACCGCCTAAGTCATCTTCCCAATTTGGCCCCCATTCAATTTTAGCCATTTTCTTACCTGTTAATACAGATATAGGTCTGGCAGTAGGAGGTGTTTTTACTTCAGGAGCATTTTGTAAACGCTCATAATCATAAGTAAAAGGTTCATAGTATTCATCTATTTGCGGTAAATTAGGGTTAGCAAAAATATTGGCTAAGATCTTTACTTTACTTCCTTGTTTAGGCTCTAGCTTACCTTTTTTATTGAGTACCCAACCTCCTTGGTATTTGTCTTGATTTTCCCATTCTTTAGGAAAACCTATGCCTGGTTTAGTTTCAACATTATTAAACCACGCGTACTCTACTCCATCACGGCTGGTCCATACATTTTTACAAGTTACTGAGCAAGTGTGACAACCGATACATTTATCTAGGTTTAGCACCATGCCTATCTGCGCTCTAATTTTCATTTAATGATCCTATTCTGAAATATTGATATTCATGAATGCGTTAGATAACTGAAGTATCAGCTTCTTCAAGCCAATCAATCTTCTTCATCTTACGAACCACTACAAACTCGTCACGATTTGAACCTACTGTGCCATAATAGTTGAAGCCCCATGCTAGTTGGGCATAACCTCCTATCATATGGGTCGGTTTAAGCACAGTACGAGTGACAGAGTTGTGAATACCACCACGTTTGCCAGATAGTTCGGCACCGGGAACATTAACAATCTTTTCCTGAGCATGGTACATTAACGTCATACCCTCAGGAATACGCTGACTAACAACCGCTCTAGCTGTTAACGTACCATTTAAATTAAAGACTTCTATCCAATCGTTATCCACAATACCTGCCCTTTTGGCATCTATTTCAGAGATCCATACATGTGGCCCGCCACGCGATAAGGTAAGCATACGGATATTGTCAGAATAAGTACTATGAATACCCCATTTTTGGTGGGGAGTAAGAAAATTCAATACTATTTCAGTGTTACCATTTTGGTGATTCCCCAAAACTTTTTTAGTTGTTTTTAAATCAATCGCTGGCTTATAAACACACAGCTCTTCACCAAAGGTGCGCATCCATTGATGATCTTGATAGAATTGTTGACGTCCGGTAATGGTTCGCCAAGGAATTAGTTCATGGACATTGGTATAACCTGCATTATAGCTTACTTCTTCACTTTCTAGGCCTGACCAAGTAGGAGAAGAAATAATCTTGCGTGGTTGTACTTGTATATCACGAAATCTAATAGCATCATGTTCGCGCGATTTGGCTAAATGAGTATGATCTATACCTGTTATGTTAGATAATGCTTGCCACGCTTTAACAGCGACATGTCCATTAGTCTCAGGGGCAAGCGTTAAAATCATTTCTGCTGCGTCAATAGCAGTTTCTAATTTAGGCTGACCTTTGGCTACATTGTCTGTAATAACAGTGTGGTTAATGCCTCTAAGTAAATCAACTTCGTGCTTAGTTTGCCAAGCTATGCCCTTACCACCATTACCTATTTTTTCTAATAATGGGCCAATAGAAGTGAACTTCTGATAAATAGCCCCATAATCGCGTTCTACCATTGTCATAGCCGGCATGGTTTTACCGGGAATAGGATCACACTCGCCCTTTTTCCAGTCTTTAACATCAAAGGGTTGCCCTAGTTCTTGTGGGCTATCGTGCATTAGCGGAGTTAATACTAAATCTTTCTGGATTCCTAAGTAATCTTTACCTATTTCAGATATCTTTTTTGCAAATCCTTTGTATATTTCCCAATCTGTTTTACTTTGCCATAATGGCTGAACCGCCTCGCTTAATGGATGAATAAAAGGATGCATATCTGAAGTATTTAAATCATCTTTTTCATACCAAGTAGCTGTAGGCAATACAATATCGGCGTATAAACAGGTAGTAGACATGCGAAAATCAAGTACTACTAGTAAATCTAATTTACCTTCTACTGCTGGACGCACTTTAATTTCACTTGGCTTAATGCAATCTTCTTCATTACAAATTAGGGCATTTTGTGTTCCTAATAAATACTTTAAAAAATACTCATGCCCTTTGCCAGAAGACCCCAAAATATTCGAACGCCAAACAAACATATTACGCGGGAAATTGGCTGGATTATCAGGATCATTACAGGCCATGTCTAACGAACCATCTCTTAAGCCATTGACCGTATATTGTATAGGATCTTCACCATTAGTTATTGCATCTTTAGTGATATGAAGAGGATTGACTGATAACTGGGGAGCAGAAGGTAACCAACCTAATCGTTCGGCTTTAGCATTGTAATCAATTAAGGCCATATTGGTGAGTTGTCCCTTGGCATTAGGGGCAATAATTTCGTTAACACCTAATTTCTCATGGCGCCATTGGCTAGTGTGGGCATAGAAGAATGACGTACCATTCATTTGCCTTGCTGGCCTATTCCAATCTAAGGCAAAAGCCAAAGGTGCCCAGCCAGTTTGAGGGCGTAACTTTTCTTGACCAACATAATGACACCAGCCACCACCACTTTGCCCAATACAACCACAAAGCATAAGTATATTAATAATGCCACGATAAGTCATATCCATGTGATACCAGTGATTTAAGGCTGCACCAACAATCACCATACTTTTACCATGAGTTTTATCAGCATTGTCGGCAAACTCACGAGCTACTTGAATAACTAATTCTGGCTTAACGCCCGTGTGTTTTTGTTGCCATTTTGGGGTATAAGGCACATCATCCATATAATCTTTTGCTACATGACCACCTAACCCACGATCAATAGCGTAATTAGCTGCCATTAAATCAAATACGGTAGTAACAATTGCCTTACTACCATCAGCCAACTCAATAGTTTTGGTAGGCACATTACGCACTAACTGTTCCTGTGCATCTTCTCCAGCAAAATAGCTAAAAGCTACAGGGGTAGCTTGATCATGTTTACCTAATAATGATAATTGCCCGATAATTTCTCTATCTTTGCCATCGGTAGTAGTTAAATTCCATTTCCCCGAATCGCCCCAACGAAATCCTATTGAACCTTTAGGCGCTACCAAATCACCTGTTTGCTCATCTATTAATAAAGTTTTCCATTCAGGATTATTGGTTTCATCCAAATTATCTTTTAGGTGACTTGCTCTCAAGAAATAGTCAGGAATATAGTAACCATCTTGCTCTTTTAACAAGACTAACATGGGCAAGTCAGTATATCGACGGCAATAGTCAGTAAAATAATCTGAAGGCTTATCTAAATGGAATTCTTTAAAGATCACGTGCCCCATTGCCATAGCAAGCGCCGCATCGGTTCCCTGTTTTGGGGCTAACCAAATATCACCAAATTTAGCCATTTCACCAAAATCAGAAGAAACAGCAACAGTTTTCGTACCTTTATAGCGTACTTCGGTATAGAAATGAGCATCTGGCGTACGGGTCATAGGGATATTCGAACCCCATACCATTAGATATGTCGAATTATACCAGTCAGCTGATTCGGCCACATCAGTTTGCTCACCCCAAACTTGAGGACTAGCCGGTGGAAGATCACAATACCAATCATAGAATGATAAAGGAACACCACCAATCAAGGATAAATATCTTGATCCTGAGGCATAGCTCACCATTGACATAGCGGGGATAGGTGAGAATCCTATAACACGGTCAGGCCCATAGTTTTTAATGGTGAAGGCATTTGCAGCGGCAATGATTTCATTAACTTCGTCCCAAGTGGAACGTACGAACCCTCCTTGACCACGTCTAGATTTATAAGATTTAGCTAGTTCAGGGGTTTGGCTGATATGCTGCCATGCGGCGATAGGTTCCATTAATTTTCGAGCTTCACGCCATAATTTAGCCATTCGACCCCGTAACATGGGATACTTGACTCTTTGTGCAGAGTAAACATACCAACTATAGGAGGCTCCTCTAGGACATCCTCTAGGCTCATGATTAGGTAAGTCAGGTCTAGTACGAGGGTAATCAGTTTGCTGAGTTTCCCAAGTAATTAAACCATTCTTGACATAAACCTTCCAACTACAAGAACCGGTACAATTTACTCCGTGAGTAGAGCGTACCACCTTATCATGCTGCCAACGCTGTCTATAAGCATCTTCCCATTTTCTATCTTCTTTTACGACAGCACCATGACCATTAGAAAAGGTACTTTTTATTTTACCTAAGAAGTTAAGCCTATCTAGTATGTGGCTCATATAATCTCCTCATCAGCTAATCATAAACGTTAAACATTTATTCTTTTATCATTATTTAATTTACTAACAAGGAGCTTCAGCCCCTTTCCGGGCGTAAAACCACCAATTCATCAAAACACAGCTTGCATAAAACACTATT
>CALYQH010000045.1 GCA_945283395.1 uncultured Ventosimonas sp.
AAAATAAATTCAAGCTTATTAAACAATAAAGCCTTTCTAGTTTTGATTCTTTTATTATGCCCCAAAATTCTTTACTGACAATCCCTAGAAATACGGCAGTAATTGCAATCAGTTAATAATAAGCATCTTATGTTACATTTTCAGTCAATTCATTGCTCTCAAATACATTGAAATTTACATAAGAATTCATATATCAAAAGATGTTTTTATCATTATAAGACTAGTTAACCTTTATATCCTTTGGGATTATTAACCTGCCAATGCCAAGCATCTTTACACATATCATCTAAATTATATTGAGCTTGCCAACCTAATAGCTCTTTAGCAAGTGATGAATCAGAATAACAAATAGCAACATCTCCTGCCCGCCTTTCTACTATTTTATAAGGCAAACTTTTACCGCAAGCTTTCTCAAATGCATGTAATATATCTAATACACTATAGCCAACCCCAGTTCCTAAATTTATAGCTCTAATACCAGGGTTAGTTGTTAACCATTTTAGCGCAGCTACATGGCCTTTAGCTAAATCCATAACATGAATATAGTCTCTTACTCCAGTGCCATCAGGTGTTGAATAATCATTGCCATAAACACTCAAATAAGGTCTTAAGCCAACTGCTACTTGGGAAATATATGGCATTAAATTATTTGGTATACCATTCGGATCTTCACCAATTAAACCGCTAGCATGAGCGCCAACTGGATTAAAATATCTTAGTAAAGCTATATTCCATTCATTATCTGATCTATAGATATCTGTTAAGATTTGTTCCAGCATAAGCTTTGAAGTTCCATAAGGGTTAGTAATCCCCCCTACAGGAAACTGTTCATTAGCAGCCTTACCTTTGGGATCACCGTACACCGTAGCAGATGAACTAAACACTAACTTTTTTATTCTTGCCCTAGTCATTGCACGACATAAAGTCAATGTATTGTGTAGATTATTATCATAATATTCGATAGGCTTAACTATAGACTCGCCAACCGATTTTAAACCAGCAAAATGAATAACAGCATCTATAGAATATTTTTTAAAAATCTCATTCAATAATGTCTCGTCTCTAACATCTCCTTGAATGAAATCCAATGGTTTACCAGTAATATTTTGCACTCTGTTAAGTGATTCAATACTACTATTGGATAAGTTATCTATCACTATGACAGAGTAACCAGTTTCTAATAAGCATAAACAAGTATGGGAACCAATATAACCAGCCCCCCCTGTCACTAAAATGGATGATGTCATTAATTTATTACCTACATAATTTTAATAGTTAGCAATACTTACCCCTTCTAGGGTTGAAAAAGAAGTATCCTTAGCGGTTAACAGAAAATCTTTCATAAAAGAAGTTTCAAGCATATCTTCTCTGATAGCAGCATATAGTGTCGACTGTAGTCCATCTTTTCCTAATTTTTTAGCAGTTACATAGCCTCTACTGCTGTATTCATGAATCGCCCAGTTAGGTAAACAACAAACACCTCGCTCAGAAGCCACAAGTTGTAACATCATTACCGTCATTTCTGCGGTTCTAACTTCTTTAGGCTCTACATCCGCAGAATCTAAAAATCTAGTAAAGATATCTAGCCTATTTCTATCTATTGGATAGGTAATCAAAGTTTGTGTCATTAAATCTTCTGGTATTATAAATGGCTTAGTAGCTAAGTGATGATGATTGGCTACAGCTAATACTGCTTCATAGGTAAATAAAGGAATATACATAATACCTGTCATCTCTATAGGATCAGCTGTTACCACTAAATCGAGATCCCCCCTAGCTAATGCAGGGAAAGGTGTAAAGACAAAACCTGAGGCTAAATCAAGCTCTACTTCTGGCCATGCATTGCGAAATTGGTCAATAGCAGGCATCAACCACTGAAAACAACTGTGACATTCAATCGCTATATACAATCTACCCGCCGTACCACCAGCTAATCGAGATAAATCACGCTCAATATTACGTAACTCGGGCAGTACTCGATCAGCAAATTTAAGAATATGTAATCCTGCACTAGTAAAGCGGACCGGTTTAGTTTTGCGAATAAAAAGTTGTAACCCGAGATTATCTTCTAACTCTTTGAAATGGTGTGATAAAGCCGACTGAGTTAGGTGTAACCTCTTGGCTGCTTGAACTAAACTATCCGTTTCACGTAACGCGGATAAACTTTTTAAATGACGTATTTCTAACATATATATTAGTTATTCAAAACTTTCAACAGCCACATAAAACATTATCTAATAACTGTCTTAATGCTTCTACTGATTCAACCACAGCCCCCGCCCCCCAATTATGCGGATTATCACTAGAATGAATATAACCATAACCAACAGCTACCGTTTTACAACCTGCTGCATTGCCTGACTCTATATCTCTTAAATCATCTCCCACATAAATAATAGCTTCAGGTAATATAGCCAGCTTTTTACAAGCTAATAACAAAGGTTCAGGACTAGGCTTGCAATGGGTTACATGTTCAGGGCATATCAAAACACTACAACATTTCTCTAATGATAAATGGTTGATAATGGGTACAGCAAACCTAAGGGGTTTATTTGTCACAATTCCCCATTTCAGATGAGCTTTTTCAATATCAATTAATAAGGCATCTATACCTTTATACAATTTTGAATAAGTAGCACATTGTTGTTGATAAAGTGCTAAAAACTCTAATCTTAATGGCTCTAATTGAGGATCATCCCCTGTCAGACCAAAAGCGTTTTGCACCATTACTTTAGCCCCACCAGAGATAACTTGCTTAATATTATCAGGATTACATGGTGGTAATCGGTATTTTTTTAATAGTTGATCTGTAACTGCAACAAAGTCTGGGGCAGAATCTAAAATAGTACCATCCATATCAAATAATATGGCTTCAAATTTCATAATATTCTATCCCTTACTTTTATAAGGTAGTTAATACGGTTTCGCTTGCACCATATAATTAACATCTACATTATGCCCTAATTTATATACTTTGCTTATAGGATTATAGGTCAGGCCTATTATATCTTGCACATTTAAGCCTGCATCACGACACCAAGTAGCTAATTCAGAAGGGCGAATAAATTTTTGATAATCATGAGTCCCTGTTGGTAATAATCTTAATATATATTCAGCGCCTATAATAGCAAATAAAAAAGATTTAGGATTACGGTTGATGCTGGAGAAGAAAACATCGCCAGTTGGTTTGACTAATTTATAACAGGCCCTAATAACAGACGCTGGATCTGGGACATGCTCTAACATTTCTAAACAAGTCACCACATCATACTCAGCGGGGTGTTGTTCTGCAAATTCTTCTGCTGTGCTTTTAAAATACTCAACCTTTACAGGTGACTCTAATTGATGCAACTTAGCTACGGCTAGTGGGGCTTCTCCCATATCAATACCAGTTACTTTAGCACCTCTATAAGCCATACCCTCACTTAATATCCCCCCGCCACAACCAATATCCAGCACATTTTTACCAGCTAACGTGACATGTTCTTCTATCCAGTTAATTCGCAATGGATTGATTTCATGCAGAGGCTTAAAATCACTCTCCCTATCCCACCATCTACTGGCTAGGGCCTCAAATTTAGCTATTTCAAAATTATCTACATTATTGCTCATGACAACCCCGCGGAGACAAAATAAAGAGATCACTACTATTCATTAATCTATTATCAATTATATAGTAATTATTAATCAAGATTTATTATTTAAGCCATTTATATTTAAAATTAAAGAATCAGCATAAGGTTCTCACCATACTTAATATATTTTTTTTATTATCCCTTATAGTTAGTCTCAAATTATGTTTTTCATTAACTAAATAGACCTCTTTCTTTAAGCTATCACGCTTAGCTTAATAACAAAAATTAAATAAGTTAAACTAGTGAATGATAAAATTAGTAGATGAAACAAAGGGAACAAGACATGTTCACTATAGCTCATGCTATAAACCTCGACACTTATTGTTATAGTCCGCTTCTTCGTTGGCTATATTAGCTTTAACTTCTTTATCTGTTAAAAAACGAACCCCCTCTTTTTGTGTTGGGTCTGGGACAGTAATACGGCCCCAATTCTTTAATGAAGTGATATATGCTTTCCTCTTATCACAAACAACTTTTAATCTTTCAAATTGTGCAGCCATTTGGGCCTTTTGTTGAGCTTGTTGAGCTTCCTGCATCCTTCTAGCTTCTATTTGTTCACTTGATAAAGTAGTTGTAGTAGAAATTGTTTGTGGTATAGGTCTATCCAAAGTGGTTGCTTTTTTCTGAGCAGCTTCTGCTTCATTATCGGTATAATGAAACTGGCCATTAGCATCTTTCCATCTATACATTTGTTGCCCCATACAGAGGTTAATAGTACTAATTAATAATATATTAATCACTAATAATGTTTTTCTCATAATAATTACATTTCACTAGCGAAGAATTTTAATAGCTTTCTGGAAGTTATAATTTAAATATTCAGTAACCGTATTCATTATAATGATATTTTATATAAATGTTTTGACATTAACAAAAACAGGTGCCCATAAAGCACCTTTTTGTTGAGCAAACAAAAATCAATAAGCTTTTTGTGTAACAAGCTTAGTTTGTAAATAGCTATTGATAGCTTCACATCCCCCTTCACTTCCATACCCAGAGTCTTTAATACCACCAAAATGTATTTCTGGTAACGCTAAACCATCATGATTAATAGTAACCATTCCAGCTTTAATTTTTTGCCCTAAAAGGGTAGCTTTGGCAAGGCTTTTAGTATAAGCATAGGCTGCCAAACCATAAGGTAATCTATTAGCCTCAGCTATTGCATCGTCTATTTTTTCAAAACTATTAAGTAAGGCGATAGGGCCAAAAGGCTCTTCTGACATTATATCAGCGGTAATAGGTACATCAGCTAACACCGTTGGCTCAAAGAAATAACCTTGCCTATCAATACGCTTACCGCCTAATAATAATCTTGCCCCTTTAGCTAAGGCATCTTGTATAAGTCGCTCCAACACGGGGATTCGTCTTTCATTAGCCAACGGACCCATCACAATGCTTTTATCAGTACCATTACCAACCGTTACTTTTCGCGCCTCTTTTAAAAAATTTGCTATAAATTCATCATAAATATTCGTATGAATTAAAAAACGCGTTGGCGAAACGCAAACTTGTCCAGCATTAAGATATTTACAGATAACCATCTCTTTAGCAGCATAACCAACATCAGCATCCTCACAAACAATAACGGGCGCATGACCACCTAACTCCATAGTAGCAAGTTTCATATGTTGACCAGCTAAACCAGCTAACAACTTACCCACAGAAGTCGATCCCGTAAAAGATATTTTACTTATCAGTGGATGAGGAATTAAATAATTTGAGATCTCAGAAGGTATGCCATAGACTAAATTGATAACACTTGCTGGAATACCTGCATCAATAAAAGCTCTGATTAGTTCCGCAGGTGAAACAGGAGTCTCTTCGGGAGCTTTGATTATAATTGAACAACCCGCAGCAATTGCTGCTGATAATTTGCGTACAATTTGATTGATAGGAAAATTCCAAGGTGTAAAAGCTGCCACAATCCCAACTGGTTCTTTAACTTGTAACTGTAATACTCCAAGCTCTCGGGCAGGAACAATTTGGCCGTAAATACGCCGCCCCTCTTCAGCAAACCAATCTATTACTTCAGCTCCTGCTAATGTCTCACCTTTTGCTTGCGCTAAAGGTTTGCCCTGCTCGTTAGTCATTTTAATAGCTATATCATCTACGCGTTCTCTTAAAATATTAGCAGCTTTTTTCATTAGCAAATACCGTTCAAACGCTGGCGTATTACTCCAGATATTTAAGCCTTTTGCGGCTGCTTGCAATGCTAAATCCAAATCAGCTTGTTCAGCGTGTGCTATCTTACCTATCACCTCCTCTGTAGCAGGATTAATTAAATCAAGCGTTTTACCTGATTTTGCATTACACCATTTGCCATCAATAAATAATTGAACATTAATAGCCATTAATTCTTCTCCATATAGTAATTGAAAATTTTTATATTTATTTACAGTACTAGTACACAAAACTATATCAGATAACTAGGCTTTTACAACTTAGACCAACATCATAGATCATTTTTATATAACTTGATTACTATAATTTTTAAGGTCAATCCTTAACTTAGCATATCCTATAATTTAACAAATTGATGTGAGATAACAAGCTAACAGCATAAACGTAAAATAAAACAATTTATTATGTTTACTTATCCTTTAGAGAACAGATAATGGCATTAATCTTTTCTAGTCCCTCACACCATTATCCGTTATTCATAACGTTATCTAATGATAATTTAGCATTTGAATCATTAACATGTTTAAAATTTATGACGTTTTATTAACAGATCTTTATTAATTAACGAAAAGAACATAATAATTCTATATTGGCACAAGCTAAACTAGTTTGTAACAACTGATATATACAATAATGTAAAAAAATACTAGTTATCTATTGTAATTACAAGAAATAATCATCTAGCATGAAATTTATCTGCTTATTATTGTTTAGATTTTTATTGACCTTAGATAAAACACTCGGTTTATTATTAACATATAATTTCTGTAAAATAAATATTAACCATATCTGAACTTGGATGTACTATGAACTCTCGATTAAATATTTCTAACCTACCATTAGCTACCTTACATATAGGTATTGATATAGGTTCAACTACTGTTAAAGTGTTGGTAATGGATGATTCACAACAAATCCTTTATAAAATCTATACTCGCCACTTTTCTGAGGTTCGTAATACAGTTATTCGTACTATGGCTGATCTAGCTGCTAGTCAACTATTTTCTGAAGCTAGCCCCGCAACATTAGTAGTAACAGGCTCTGGAGGAATGGATATAGCCGAAATTGTTAATTATCCATTTGTACAAGAAGTAATAGCTTGTGCTAAGGCAGTAGAAAGTTTTATTCCCGAGACAGATGTATCGATCGAATTAGGTGGCGAAGATACTAAAATTACTTTCTTTACTAATGGCATAGAACAGCGGATGAATGGTTCGTGTGCAGGTGGAACAGGTGCTTTTATTGATCAAATGGCTAGTTTACTTAAAACTGACGCTAAAGGACTTAATGAATTAGCTAAAAAAGCCAAAAATATTTATCCTATCGCTGCGCGTTGCGGTGTATTTGCTAAAACGGATGTGCAACCACTACTAAATGAAGGGGTAGCTAAAGAAGATATAGCCTTATCTATTTTTCAGGCTGTAGCTCATCAAACTATTAGTGGCCTTGCTTGTGGCCGCAAAATTAAAGGTAAGGTGGTATTTCTTGGTGGACCATTAAATTTTTTATCTGAACTGCAAAAATGTTTTATTAATATTCTGCAATTAGCCAATGATGATATAGTCAAACCTCATGATAGTGAGCTTTTTGTCGCAATGGGTGCAGCTCTCCATGGTAATAACAAAAAGATCAGCACTTTAAAGAAAATATTTAGTGCCTTTGCTAACTTAGCAAATCAACAACAAACAAAAATTAATACCTTACGCCCTCTTTTTTTAAATATAAAAGAACGACTAGACTTTGAGCAAAGGCACAGCAACTCTAATGTGGTTAGAGCTGATTTAAATACTTATCAAGGCCCAGTATTTCTCGGATTAGATTGTGGTTCTACCACTACCAAAGCGACTTTAATAGGAAAAAACAATGAATTACTTTATGGTTACTATGGTAGTAATGAAGGAGACCCCTTAAAAGTAGTAAGTAAAATCTTACAAGAGATTTATAGTCAGCTACCTACTACAGCTACTATCGCTGCCTCATCGGTTACTGGCTACGGTGAAGCCCTTATTAGAGAAGCCTATAAGCTAGATACCTCTGAAGTTGAAACCATTGCTCATTATAAAGCCGCTAATCATTTTCTACCAGGGGTTGACTGTATCCTTGACATAGGCGGTCAAGATATGAAATGCCTAAAAGTCAGAGATGGGGTTATAGATAACATTCTGCTTAATGAAGCATGCTCTTCAGGCTGTGGTTCCTTCATTGAAACTTTCGCGCAGGCCATACAAATGCCTATTAATGAGTTTGCTAACATAGCACTAGACTCCTCCGCTCCAGCTGATTTAGGCTCGCGCTGTACAGTTTTCATGAACTCCAGTGTTAAACAAGCCCAGAAAGAAGGTGCTAGCACAGCCGATATTTCAGCAGGTTTATCTTATGCTGTTATAAAAAATGCCTTAATCAAAGTAATGAAGGTTAAAAACCCCCAAGATTTAGGTAAAAAAATAATTGTTCAAGGAGGGACATTCTATAATGATTCTGTATTAAGGGCTTTTGAACTTATTTCAGGACGAGAACCCGTACGTCCTGATATAGCCGGCCTAATGGGTGCTTTCGGCTCAGCCATTATTGCCAAGGAACGTTGGTTAGGTATTGAAAATTCAGCTATGCTTTGTCATGAAGCTCTTTCAAAATTTACTGTTAAACAAAATATGATTCGTTGTG
>CALYQH010000046.1 GCA_945283395.1 uncultured Ventosimonas sp.
AAAACACATCAGCTAAATTATATGCCACGCTATGTCTTGTTAAAGAGAATATCTACCGCCAATTTAATTAAGCACCAGAAATAGTAATAAAATTAATAAGAAAGTGTTATTTACGTTGTTGAATTAGCTAGGGGGATGAATCTTCTTGTTTAATTAGCACTTTTTGAAATTTAATAATTTTAGTATATAACCTTAAATCATTATTAGCTATCTTGCTGTTTGATAGTAGTTGTGGGCGTTCTTAGCTTTATAAGATTGTTGAATGGATTAATTGCATTCTGTTAGTGCGTCATATAAATGAACTAAAGTAGAAAATTGTCAACTAGTTTGAATAAGTGATTGAGCCAAGCTATCGATAATTTTTTTGATATACAAGGGCATTGGGTATGGGCTGTTAACTTGTTGATTTTAGCCCCAGTAACATCTTCTTTATCAATCAACAAGTTAGTACAAGGGGAGACTAGAACAAACCAAGGTAACGCAATGGAACCTACAGGTTTTGAATCAAGTCTTGCTCTAAAAGAGTTGTCACTCATAACTTGAGCATATTGTTAACCGCTAATAAGCCAAATAAAATTGGCTTTCAAAGAACTACGAGCATAACTATTTGTTGAAATTATTAGTGTCGCTAAAAATAAAATAGTTATGCTTTTTAATTAAGTTGCTCCTAAGAAAAAAATTCATTGTTTATTTATGACAAGCGCTACTAGATTATAATCTTTAGGTTATAACAAATACGCTTTGCCACTTATTAGTGAGTTGCTACACCTCAGAATGGAATATCGTCATCGAAGTCATCAAAACTAGGTGCTGGTTGTTGAGCTGCTGGTTGAGGACGATTTTGAGGTTGTTGCGCAGGTTGCTGAGTTGCTGGTTGTTGATAAGATGGCTGGGGTTGTGATTGAGGTTGATTTTGGTTGTAATAACTGTTGCTATCAGCAGCCCCTTGACGGCTGTCAAGTAGTTGCATTGTTCCACCCATATCAACAATAATTTCTGTTGTATAGCGGTCAACACCTTGTTGATCAGTCCATTTACGTGTTTGTAAACGTCCTTCTACATAGAGCTTAGAACCTTTATGAACATATTGTCCAACAATTTCTGCTAACTTACCGAAGAACACTACTCTATGCCATTCTGTTCGTTCTTGAGGTTCTCCGGTGTTTTTATCTTTCCATGTATCAGAGGTAGCTAATGATATAGTTGCCACAGCATTGCCATTAGGCATATAGCGCATTTCAGGGTCATTACCTATGTTGCCTACTAATATAACTTTATTAATACCTCTAGCTGCCATGGCTGGTTCCTTTATTTGTGGAATTTAACAATTATTGAATATATTACCTTACTCTAAATAATCAGCCAATTATTAAATGAATCGAATTTTTAGTATTTTGTAATAGGGTATAGCTGATAGGCTATCATAGATTAAGTAGTTAGCTATTGGTATTGTAGCTTTGTCTTAGGTTTGTTAGGTGACTCTTGAAAGATTTTTATACTGTCCCCATATTATAAATATTAAGTATTGCTAGTAAATGGTCAATCTTTTTTATGTAAGGAGAAACTAATGACTGATGAGCAAAAACAGGATATAGAGAATCCTGAAGTTGAGTTGGGTGAACAAGAGCTTCAGGAATCGGTAGATGATATTACCCAGCAAATTGCTGCTTTAGAAGAACAGTTAGCTGCTAGTAAAGATCAATTATTACGCATGACTGCGGAAATACAAAATACACGTCGTCGTGCAGAACAAGACGTGGAAAAGGCTCATAAGTTTGCGTTAGAAAAGTTTGCCTTAGAATTATTACCAGTGCTAGATAGTTTAGAGCGCGGTGTTGAGCTATCTAATACAGAGCATGAGTCGGTAGTGGCGATTAAAGAAGGCATGGAGCTAACATTGAAAATCTTTAAAGATGTGTTAAAAAAATTTCAAATTGAAGAGGTTAATCCTGAAGGTGAGCCTTTTAATCCAGATACTCAACAAGCTATGGCTATGGAGCCTAATGACAATGTTGAGCCTAATACGGTGCTTAAGGTATTTCAAAAAGGTTATATGTTGAGTGGTAGATTATTGCGCCCAGCAATGGTAGTAGTAAGTAAAGCATCTTAAAAATATAAAAAAGGGTTGAATTTTAGAAAATAACCCTCATTTATTTAGCAAGTTTAGTTTAAAACAGTAGTTCTTATAAGGTGAATTAATGTTAAATCAGAATTCTAGGAGAGGTATAAATGGGTAAAATTATAGGTATTGACTTAGGTACAACCAACTCGTGTGTGGCGGTACTTGAAAATGGTACACCAAAAGTAATTGAAAATGCAGAGGGGGCGCGTACTACCCCTTCAATTATCGCTTATACAAATGATGGGGAGATTTTAGTAGGACAATCTGCTAAACGTCAAGCAGTTACAAATCCTCATAATACATTATTTGCGGTAAAACGTTTAATAGGCCGTAAATTTGATGAAAGTGTGGTTCAAAAAGATATAAATGTTGTGCCTTACAAGATTGTCAAAGCAGAAAATGGTGATGCGTGGGTGGAAGTGAAAGGTCAAAAAATGGCCCCTCCACAAATTTCTGCGGAAGTATTGAAGAAAATGAAGAAAACCGCTGAAGATTATTTAGGCGAAGTAGTAACCGAAGCAGTTATTACGGTACCTGCTTACTTTAATGATAGTCAGCGGCAAGCTACTAAAGATGCAGGCCGTATTGCAGGGTTAGAAGTTAAGCGTATTATTAATGAACCAACTGCTGCCGCTCTCGCTTATGGTATGGATAAATCGAAAGGTGACCATACAATTATCGTTTATGACTTAGGTGGTGGTACTTTTGATGTCTCTGTTATTGAGATTGCTGAAGTGGATGGTGAGCATCAATTTGAAGTATTGGCTACCAATGGTGATACTTTCTTAGGTGGTGAAGATTTTGATATTCGTCTAATAGATTATTTAGCCGATGAGTTTAAAAAAGAAAATGGCATGGATCTAAAAGGTGATCCATTAGCTATGCAACGTTTAAAAGAAGCAGCTGAAAAAGCTAAGATAGAGCTTTCATCTAGCCAACAAACGGATGTTAATTTACCTTATATTACTGCCGACCAAACTGGTCCTAAACATTTAAATGTGAAGGTAACTCGTGCTAAGTTAGAAGCTTTAGTTGAAGACTTAGTAGCTCGCACTATTGAGCCTTGTAAGATTGCTTTAAAAGATGCTGGTTTAGATGCTAGTAAAATTAACGAAGTAATTTTAGTAGGTGGTCAAACTCGTATGCCCTTAGTACAACAAAAGGTTACCGAGTTCTTTGGTAAAGAACCTCGCCGTGATGTTAATCCTGATGAAGCTGTGGCAATAGGTGCAGCTATTCAAGGTGCTGTATTAGCAGGTGATGTTAAAGATGTATTGTTATTAGATGTAACTCCTCTGACATTAGGTATTGAAACTGCGGGCGGAGTGATGACTCCACTAATAGATAAAAATACCACTATTCCTACTAAGAAATCGCAAGTTTTCTCAACTTATGATGATAACCAAACAGCTGTTACTATTCATGTGTTGCAAGGTGAACGTAAGCAAGCAGCACAAAACAAGACATTAGGTCGGTTTGATTTGTCAGATATTCCACCTGCACCACGTGGTGTACCGCAAATTGAAGTAACTTTTGATATAGATGCTAACGGTATTTTAAACGTTTCAGCTAAAGATAAGGCTACTGGCAAACAACAATCTATTATCATTAAGGCAAGCTCTGGCCTGTCAGATGAAGAGATTGAAAAAATGGTACATGATGCAGAAGCTAATGCTGAAGAAGATCGTAAGTTTGAAGAGTTGGCTACTACTCGTAACCAAGGCGATCAGTTAGCGCATGCTACGCGTAAAATGTTAACTGAGTTAGGCGATAAAGCAACAGCCGATGAAAAGGCTGCTATTGAAAAAGCTATCGCTGATTTAGAAAAAGCTACTAAAGGGGATAGCAAGGAAGAGATAGAAGCTAAGATTAAGGCATTGTCTGATATCTCAGCCCCTTTAGCACAGAAAGCTTATGCTGAACAAGCACAAGGTCAGCCTCATGATGCTGGAGCGGGGGCTGAACAAAGCAAACAAGGCGACGATGTATTGGATGCTGAGTTTGAAGAAGTTAAAGATAATAAAGATAAATAAGAGGTATATCATTATTATTTCAATAAGAAACGCGGGAACAACCTTCCCGCGTTTCTGTCTTTAATAAGGAAAGTTATTCTCAATAAAAGAAAAATTTTACATTTCTTTTTTATAAAAAATCATTTAAGCTGCGGCACTTTTGACAGCAATTGCAGTGTAAATTATCAGGTAAAGAGGTTATGGCAAAGCGTGATTATTACGAAGTATTAGGTGTTGAAAGAACGGTTACTGATGGAGAGTTAAAAAAAGCTTATCGTCGGGTAGCTATGAAATACCATCCTGATCGTAATCCAGATAATAAAGAAGCTGAAGAAAAGTTTAAAGAAGCTAGTGAGGCTTATGAAATATTATCTGACGCACAGAAACGTGCAGCCTATGATCAGTATGGACATGCGGGAGTAGATCCACAAATGGGAGGCGGTGGATTCAACGGTGGAGCAGGCTTCTCTGATATTTTTGGAGATATTTTTGGGGATATCTTCGGAGGTAGTAGTGGCGGTCGTGGCCGAAGTGGTGCTCAAAGAGGCCATGATTTACGTTATACCTTAGATTTAACGCTAGAAGAGGCAGTCCAAGGTAAAGAGGTAACTATCAAAGTACCTACTTATGTTAGCTGTAAAACTTGTCATGGCAGCGGCGCTAAAACAGGATCTAGCCCAGAAATTTGTAAAACTTGCGGTGGCCATGGCCAAGTTAGAATGCAAGCTGGCTTTTTCTCCGTTCAACAATCTTGTCCAGATTGTCAGGGCACGGGTAAAGTATGTCATGGTGAAGGACGAGTACAAGAAAATAAGACCCTCTCAGTAAAAGTGCCTGCTGGGGTTGACTCTGGTGATAAGATTAGATTATCTGGTGAAGGTGAAGCAGGTTCTATGGGAGGCCCAGCTGGTGATCTCTACGTAGTTATCAATGTTAAAGAGCATAAAATTTTCCAGCGTGATGGTAGTGATCTTTATTGCGAGGTACCTATCAGCTTTCCTGATGCAGCCTTAGGTGCGGAGCTTGAGGTGCCAACTCTAGATGGTAGAGTAAAATTAAAAATACCTGAAGGGACTCAAACAGCTAAAGTTTTCCGCTTGCGTGGGAAAGGAATCAAACCTGTTAGAAGAGGTGTAGTAGGCGATTTATTGTGTAGAATAGTAGTTGAAACACCTGTCAAGCTAACTAAAGAGCAACGAGACTTGCTTGAAAATCTACGCGATACTTTAGGCGGTAGCTCTTCTCGTCATTCTCCTCAAGCTAGCAGCTGGTTTGAAAGTGTTAAAAATTTTTTTGAGAGTTTTAAATCGTGAGGTAAGGATATGTTGCGTATTGCTGTGACAGGTGCTGGTGGAAGAATGGGTAAAAATTTATTAGCTGCGGTAGCAGCTAATGAAAAAACTGCCTTAGGGGCAGCTATTGTAATTCCTGATAGTAGCTTAAAAGGTGTTGATGCTGGGGAATTAGCTGGTTTAGATAAAACAGGGGTAATTGTAGATACCTCTTTAGCAGATCAGCTTGCAAATTTTGATGTGTTGATAGATTTTACCAACCCTACAGCAACTATGCATAATCTTAAGTTATGTAAGGCAGCCAATAAAGCTATCATTATAGGTACTACTGGCTTTAATGCAGAGCAAAAACAGCAAATAGAACAAGCCGCTAAGCATATTCCTATTGTCTTTTCTGCAAATTTTAGTGTTGGAATTAATCTTTGTTTCAAGTTGTTAGATTTAGCTGCTAGCGTATTAGGTGATGAAGTAGATATTGAGGTGATGGAGACTCATCATAGAAATAAAGTGGATGCTCCTTCTGGTACTGCACTAAAGATGGGAGAAGTAGTAGCGGAGGCTTTAGGCAGAAATCTAAAAGAGGTTGCAGTTTTTGGTAGAGAAGGCCAAACAGGCATTAGAGCTAGAGAAACCATAGGTTTTGCTACTGTGCGAGCCGGTGGGGTAGTAGGCGATCATACCGTACTTTTTGCTGGAGAAGGGGAACGAATTGAAATAACTCATAAGGCTTCTAGTCGGATGATTTATGCTAATGGTGCAGTGAGAGCAGCATTATGGTTACAAGATCATAAGCAAGGGCTTTATGATATGCAGGATGTATTAGGTCTTCGTTAATGGCTACAAATTTATAATGACTAGTTATATTACATTAAAGAATGATAGGTTCTTAAAAGCATTATTGAAACAACCAGTTGATGTAACGCCTGTTTGGATGATGCGGCAAGCAGGTAGATATTTACCAGAATATAGGTCTACCAGAGAAAAGGCAGGGGATTTTATGACCCTCTGTAAAAATCCACAACTTGCTTGCGAAGTTACCTTACAACCTTTAGAACGTTTTCCATTAGACGCAGCTATTTTGTTCTCAGATATTTTGACTATTCCCGATGCTATGGGATTAGGTTTATATTTTGAAGGGGGAGAAGGGCCACGCTTTAGAAAAACAGTTTCTACTATGGCCGATGTTGAACACTTGCCTATACCAAACGCTGAACGGGATTTAGGTTATGTCATGCAGGCTGTTCGTACTATTCGCAAAGAGCTCAATGGGCTAGTACCATTAATAGGTTTTGCAGGGAGTCCTTGGACATTAGCTACCTATATGGTGGAGGGTGGCTCTAGTAAAGATTTTCGTAAAGTAAAATCGTTAGCTTATGATATGCCAGAAGTGATACATGCGTTATTAACTAAATTAACTCAGGCAGTAACTAATTATTTAAATGGGCAAATTTTAGCGGGTGCGCAAGCTATCCAAATTTTTGATACCTGGGGTGGCAATTTATCTACTGCTGCTTATATGGAGTTTTCGCTACCCTATATGGAGCAAATAGTTGAAGGATTAATTAAAGAGCATGAAGGACGGCAAGTGCCGGTTATTTTATTCACAAAGAATGGATCTCAATGGCTTGAAGCAATGGCTAACACAGGAGCTAGTGCTTTAGGTTTGGACTGGACCTGTGAAATCAAGCAAGCTAGAAGTAGAGTAGGAGATAAAGTGGCCTTACAGGGTAATATGGATCCTAGTGTGCTTTATGCAAATACCGAAGCTATCTGTGAAGAGGTGGGTCACATTTTAGCAAGTTATGGTAGTGACTCAGGCCATGTATTTAATTTAGGCCATGGTATTACGCCCGATGTGGCTGTAGAGCATGTTGCTGCTTTTGTAGATGCCGTACATGATCTTTCTATACGTTATCATAGATAATGGCAAGCATTTGGCAATTAAATTATTTCGTGCAGCTGATTAAGCAGGGAGGCATTATAGCTTACCCTACTGAAGCAGTGTGGGGTCTAGGCTGTGATCCATGGAATGAAGCAGCAGTTTTAAGAATTTTAACGTTAAAGCAACGCCCCATGGCCAAGGGTTTGATTTTAATTGCGGCATCTATTAGTCAATTAGCTTTTTTGCTAGATAAGTTACCATTTGAACAACAAAATATACTTCAAAAATCATGGCCAGGCCCTATTACTTGGTTAGTTCCGCATAATAATTTAGTTCCTGCTTGGATTTGTGGTCAACACTCTAGTGTAGCTTTAAGGGTAACTAATCACCCTTTAGTAAAAAAGTTATGCAGTTTAACTGGTCCGATCGTTTCCACGTCTGCTAATTTAGCAGGATTACCCGCTGCTAAAAGTCGCTTAATGGTTGAAAAATATTTTCATGGGCAATTAGATGGTATGTTGAATGGCTTGTTGGGAGAGCAGAAAAAACCAAGCCATATTTGCGATTTAGTCACGGGGCAAATCATACGTTAATTAATATGATACGTTGTTCTCTGAGCAGGGTAGCTAATATCTGCCTAGATTATAATAGAGACGATCCTAAACCTGAGCCTCTTTTTTTAGAACTTTCGCTATAGCATAGTAAACCAATAATATTACTATTCTGTTGTGGTTAAACCATCAGGGAGCTTTACTGGTCAAACAAACAAGAACAGTAATAAGGTTTAAATAATGATAAAGCTAACGCCCATTTTTGATCTAAGTTGAACTAATTTTTCCAAATATAGGCGTTATGAACTAACTATTAGCAGAGTTGGTTAATAAACTTTAACAAACCCAAGCTAACTTGCTAAAGTTTGAGTTAACTTATTGTTCAGTCTTATCAGTAGGAGCTGCTTGTGGTGCGGCTGCTGTAGATTTAACTGAGGTAGTAGTTGGTTTCTTGACAGTATTTTTAGTAGCTGCTTGCTTTGTTCTAGTTGTCGACTGAGTCCGAGTAGTTTTGCTAGCCGCAGCTTGTTTAGCTGGATCTGCTTTAGTAGCTGATGGCTTGGTACTTGTTACTTTTTTAGGCGCTGTTGCTTTG
>CALYQH010000047.1 GCA_945283395.1 uncultured Ventosimonas sp.
CGCTCTTTACTGTCATTTGTTTAATTATTATGTATTCAGGGTTTGCTTTTGTGCTTAAACACGAGCGGGCAGAAGCTTTACAGCCGTATCATACTTTAGATTCCACCTTAATAAAAGAAACTAAAAATAACGCACGGTGATACAAGGATTTTGTAATGAAAAGATTTTTTAGAAAATTAGCTGTTTTTTTCAGAAAAAGATGGGTCTGGACACTTTGTATTGCTATCTTTTTAGCACTACTAGTATGGTTTCTATTTCCTTACTTTGGGTTTGGTGAATCAAAACCCTGGGAATCAACAACTATTCGTTTAATTAGCCTGTGCATAATTTTTTTGTTATGGGGATTGTTATTGGTCTTTTTAAATTGGCGAACTACAGCCGTAGTAAAAAAGAAAATGACCTCTGAACAAGTACAGGAAAAACTGATATTAGAAGAAAAGGTCTATGAAGAGCGTCAGGCAGTGACCTCTATATACAAGAAAGCAATGCAATTGCTTAGAAAGTCAAGCATTTATAAAGGCCGTAGTCAGGGCTGGAAAAATGATTTACCTTGGTACTTAATAATAGGCCCTGAATCCAGCGGTAAAACAAGTATCTTAGATTTTTCTGGGCTTAATTTTCCACTCAATCAAATAGAACAACGTTTAACAAAAAATATTGAAGGAACTCGCAATTGTGAGTGGTATTTTGCAGAGTATGGAATAATAGTTGATACCTCAGGTCGTTATTTTAGCCAAGAAAATACCGAAGTAGATAGTGTTGGATGGTTAACATTATTAAATTTATTAAAACATCGTAAAAGAAGTAGGCCACTGAATGGTGTGCTTGTTAATATTCCCATTGATGATCTATTGACTCAAGATGAAATTGCTTTGGAACAATTAGCACGTCGTACCAGAATAAGGTTGAGTGAAATTCATCAAAAATTAGGTACTGAGTGTCCAGTTTATATCTTATTTAGTAAGGCTGATCACATTGTTGGCTTCAATGAGTTTTTTGATAATTTATCCCAAGAAGAAAGTAACCAAGTATTAGGAGTCACCTTTACAAAGGATCAGAAAGTTATTTCGGCAGACATTACTCGTTTTGAATTTGAAAGATTATTGGAGCGTTTAAATAAACAAGTAGTAAATAATTTACATTATGAACGTGACATTCAACGTCGAGGCAAGATATTAGATTTTCCTTATCAATTTAATTTGTTAGCCGACCAGCTTTGTTTATTTATAGAGTTAGCTATTGCTGGTAATAGATATCAAGATGCTAGCCATTTACGCGGCTTTTATTTTATGAGTACACCTCATATAACAGAGCATTTAGATCAAAGCACTATTAATATAGGTAGAAATTTAGGGCTTTCTAGTAAAGCCTTGCCTGTTTATAGAGAAGGGAAGCCCCGCTTTATCTATCAATTATTCACTTCTGTTATTTTCCCTGAATCTGAGTTAGCAACTTTAGATGAAGCAGAGAAAAGCCGAATTAGCCGGTATCAGAGAAGTCTATATATAGGGGCTGTAATTATATTGGCTGGCGTAGGTTTATTATGGGGATATAGTTTTTCTACTAATAATGATTATTTAAAACAAACAGGAGAATTGGGCGAATCTCTGATCAAACAGCAAAAAGATCTTATTCCACAAGGAGATTTAGCTCAGTTACAAACAGTACTTAATACTGGTTATAATGCTGTTAATGTATTTCCTAGCGATAATAAATTAGCTGTATTGGATCAACTTGGGTTGTATCAAGGTAAAGAAGTTACTCCTACAGTACGAAAAACTTATCATAAAGAATTATTAGTTCAAATGTTGCCTGCTGTAGCTAAGCAGCTAGAAGATCAGATAAGAGCAAATTTTGGTAATAGGGATAATTTATTGACTAACTTACGAGCATATTTAATGCTTAATTATGTAAATTATCGCGATAAAAATTATCTATCTACTGTAATGACTGATAATTGGGCAAATATCTATCCAGCTAATACTGCTGTACAAAATGATTTAAAAGATCATTTTGATAGATTATTAGCGCTTGATTTTATTTATCCGTTAAATGATGATTTAGTTGCTCAAGCTAGACGTATTTTAAGTAATGAACCTATTGCTAATCTAGTATATAGAGCTATGAAAGAGCAGGCTAAAGTACTACCGCCTTATACATTATCTGACCATTTAGGTTCACAAGGTTATTTAATAACAGGGGCGAATTCTCAAATTCCTGGTTTCTTTACTAAACAAGGTTATCAACAATATTTCTTGTTAAATGGTACAAAATTTATTACTAAAACCTTGAAGGATAATTGGGTATTAGGTAATGCTAATACGTTATCACCTGCTGAGTTACAAAAATTAATGGCGCAAATTGAGCAACTTTACTTCATAGATTACACAGATCAGTGGAGTACTGTCATCAATAAATTACGTATTAATAATGTCACAAGTTTTGCAGAAAGTGATACGCAGTTAGCAGGTTTAACAGCAGCAAATAGTCCTTTCTTATTACTATTAGGTGAAATCAAAGAACATACTAAATTACCAGGTATTATTGTAGAGTCCGATGACGAAGGCAGTACAGTATTACCTAATAATAAAAAAATAAACCCCAATTCAAGTGCTAAACAAATAGCTAAAACAGCAGCTAAAAATACGGCAATAGAGGGTGCAAAAGCTGGCATAAAAGGTGCTAAGAAATTGGCTGCAGCTAGTGTTCCTGAAGCTGGTAAGAAGCGAATGGTTCAAGTATTTACTCCTTATCATAGGTTATTATTAGATGATGGTTCACCAAGTCCCGATTACGTAAATGCTGCGCAGTCTCTTAATGAGCTTAATCAAAGAGTAGCTATGTTAGCTAGAGATAGTGCCCCTGAGCAAGCCGCTTTAGTGTGGGCAAAAGACCGTATGGCAGGACAACAAGACGCGCTTTCATCTGTGCAAAATTCTATTAAGAGGTTACCTTCACCTTTTGATAAATGGTATAGTCAAATAGCAGATGATAATTGGCAACTTATTTTAGTTAGTTCTTATAATTATATTAATCAAGCTTATAAAGCTAATGTCTATAGTTTTTATACAAACTCTATTAAAGGACGATATCCATTTAATAATCGTACAGATATTGATGTAGCTATGTCTGACTTTACACGTTTCTTTAAAGTTAATGGAGTAATGGATAATTTTTATGAAAATAATTTAAAACCTTTTGTTTCTATTAATGGTAATTATTATCAGGTCAAAACTATAGATGGTAGAGGTTTACCTATAGCAAGGACAACATTGGCTCAGTTTAGGATATTAAAGGTACTACAGGCTGGTTTATTCAGAGAAAATCCAGAACAACCTGCGGTGAGTTTCAAATTAGAGCCCCACTTCTTAGAAGCAACGCTAAGTAGGGTTATATTAAAGATAGGTAATCAGAAAATGGAGTACCGGCATGGCCCTATTCTTTCTAGTAAGTTTACTTGGCCAGATGAGTCAGCCGACTCTAGTATTGTTTCTGAGAAGTTTGAGGATTTAACTGGCAATAAAACCTTATATCAAACAGAGCCAGGTGCTTGGTCATTATTTAGATTTATTGACCAGATGGAAATTTCTTATATGTCAGGAAGAGATGTAATGATCCTTAAGACGCAGGTGGATGGTAAATATGCTAATTATTTACTTTCAACCCAACGTTCACCTAACCCTTTTGATGTAAAACTATATAGGGCGTTTGAATTGAGGGATAACCTATAGGATATGATATTAAAAAGTGCTGCAAGGACAGATAGGGGTAAAGTTAGAGAAAAGAATGAAGATGCTTTTATTAACGCCCCAGAGCGAAAGCTCTGGGTTGTAGCTGATGGAATGGGCGGTTACGACAATGGCGGTGTTGCCAGTAGAATGGTGGTAGAAGCATTATTTGACCTAAATTTAGAAGTTGAATTTGAGAAACGTATTTCTCAAGTTACTCAAGCTCTTAGAAGAGTAAATAGGCAACTCACAAAAGAACGAACTATCATTAAAGGTCAATCGCCTTCTATTATGGGTAGTACCGTGGTTGTGCTGTTAATAGAAGATTATCGGATGGCATGTGTTTGGGCAGGAGATAGTCGTTGCTATTTGTTTAGAAAAGGTAACATATATCAAGTAACCAAAGACCATGCTGTCTGGCAAGAATTAATGGACAATGAAAAGTTAACTCAACAACAAGCCCAACAGCAAAAAGGTTGTTTTGCCTTAACTAGAGCAATAGGGGCATTTGATGAGCTAAATCTTAGTGTGGTAGAAATGGAAGTTAAAAAAGGGGATAAATTTTTACTCTGCTCAGATGGCCTCTATCAATATATCAGCTATGAACAGTTGTATGTGGCATTGATGAAGACATCTCCTAGTTTAGTCATTGAGCAATTATTCGTTGATATATTAAGGACAGAAGCTAAAGATAATATTACAGCCGTTATAGTATCATCATGACAGATAATAAAGATTCGATAAGTAAAATTGCAAAAAGCAGATTATCTCTGCAACAAATTTTAGATAAAAATGAAACCAAAAGTGGAGACATAAAAAAACTTTTATTACCTAAGGTTGAAGGTAATGTTGAAGTGTTACCTAAGGGAAATGCAGCCAAACAGATTATAGATGAAACAACAGTTAGTAAAAATGATAAAGCTATTCCTGATATAATTGCAGGTCGATATAAAATAGAGCGTATTCTTGGCGTAGGTGGAATGGCTATTGTATATAAAGCTTATGATAATTTGGCAGCGCATTTTAAACATCCTTTTCCTTATGTTGCTTTAAAAATGTTTAAGGAAGAATTTGCAGGTTATACTGATGCTAGTTACTTACTTTTTAGTGAGTATGCTTTATTACAAGCACTAAATCATCCTCATATTATAAAGACCTATCAATTTGATATGGATAAAGAGTATAAACGTGTTTTTATGACATTAGAGCTTCTTAAAGGATCAACTTTAGATCAATGGTTAATGGAGAACCCGTTAGGAGGAGACTTTAAAAAAATAAAGCCAATGCTTATAGAGCTTATTGACACCATTTCTTATAGTCACCAACACCATATCATACATGGTGATCTTAAACCTAGTAATATCATGTTAACACAAGCTGGTTGTATCTTATTTGATTATGGCTTAGGTCAAGCAGTGATAGGTGAACTTACTTCCTTACCTAAAATATCACGTAAACGCTTTAATGCATGGACTCCAAAATACGCTGCACCTGAGCTTCTAGAGGATATTGATTTGACTATGAAAA
Source organism: uncultured Ventosimonas sp. (assembly GCA_945283395.1). Lineage (GTDB taxonomy): Bacteria > Pseudomonadota > Gammaproteobacteria > Pseudomonadales > Pseudomonadaceae > Entomomonas. Next base: position 5,256 of record CALYQH010000047.1, read on the forward strand.
CAGATGTATTTGCTGTTTGTTGTATAATTTATGAATTATTAACTGGAAAAAATCCTTATTACATAGATAAAAAAACTAAATATTCCTTAAAACCAATAAAACCTGTTAGTTTACCTAAAAAAGTTTGGCGTGCTTTGGCTTGTGGTTTATCTGTAAATCCTGAACAAAGAACTATTTCAGCTGAAGAAATTAAAGAAGCATTGCAAGTTAAATCTTTTAGTTTTTTTAGATTGGCTAAATTACGCTAGATAACTGAGTTACAGTTTTATTATAACTATTTGAGTAAAGTTACTTATGTTTTTATCTTATTATTGTAGCTCTTTATTAATTGTGCAATAGCTTGAAAAAGTTGTGCAATATTTTGCGCAATATTGTGGGTCAATTTATAATTTAGTGACTATTAACAGTATAATAAACTTTTATTTATAATATATATTATTAATTATCAATAGGTTATTTAAATTTTTTATTGTTGGCATAAGCTTTGCTATTAAATAACTGTAAATATAATAAACGATTATTTCTAAATTAAACAAAACTAACTAAAGGAGCATTATATTATGCCTACTCCCGGCTATTTAACTATCGAAGGCGAAAGACAAGGTCTTATAACAGCAGGTACTTTTACTTCTGAATCTGTTGGTAATATCTATCAAGAAGGTCATGAAGATCAAATTTTAGTACAAGCTTACCAACATGAATTAATTATTCCTCGCGATCCTCAATCAGGTCAACCAAGTGGGCAACGTGTACATAAGCCATTTCAAATTACCAAAGTAGTTGATAAAGCGTCACCTCTTATTATGCAAGCTTTATCAAGTGGTGAAAAAATGACTAAGTGTGAGCTTAAACTCTATAGAACATCTGCTGAAGGTAAACAAGAGCATTATTATACCATCACTTTAGAAGATGCTATTATTGTTGATGCTAAATCTTATATGTATAACTGCCAAGATCCAGCTATGTCACATTTTACGCATTTAGAAGATATTTATTTTAGCTATCGTAAGATTACATGGACACACGAAGTATCCGGTACTTCAGGTTCTGATGACTGGAGAACTCCTGTATCAGCCTAATTTTGAGTTAAGAATTAAGGTATGTCTCACAAGGCATACCTTTAGTTTATTAATTAATAACCTAATCAATGCCCACCAATTATATAAGCTGTAAAAATTTAGTTTAATTACAAATAAATTGGTCATAAAAAAACTAGCATACCTACTAAACTATTACCGCAAGCAGTATAACAAAGTTAAACCAGCTTACTTTAGCTATTTTCTAATTGTTATATATTAATTTACAAGCCCTGTCCCTAGAAGAAATTAAATATCCTTAGTTTTAAGCAATCAGTTGCTTTAATATCTAAGCTCAACTATCAGATGCTATGAGTAATCCAGCCACAACTAAAGAAATCTAGTACGACTCACTCATAGTCAAACCAACATTTACTTTTGTGATGGCTGAAGGATAGCTTGGCTAAGTTGTAATTTAATAAGCAACTCATGAGCCTCTTTATTACCTTGTTTAGCAGCTTTTTGTAGTAAATCTACTGCTTTATTACGGTCCTTTTCTATTCCATCAATACCAGCCAAATAAAGAATAGCTAAATAGTATTGAGCAGGATCATATCCCTGTGCTGCTGCTTTTTCATACCATATTAAAGCTTGTGATTCGCTCTCTTGCAGGCCACCTTTACCTTCTGTATACATTCTACCTAATAGATACTGTCCTTTTGCATCGCCCTGCTCTGCCGCTTTTTGAAACCAAAAAACGGCCTGATTATCATCCCTCATACCAGCTAAACCATAATAATAAATTTGCCCTAAATCAACTTGAGCAGGCGCATAACCTAAATTGGCTGCCTCAGTGAATAAATCCACTATTGTCTGTGGGTTTGATCCATCATCTTGACTTTGGCTAGCTGATTGCAAAGCTTGCTTATATAAGGTTCTGGCTCTATCTAAATCACTGTTTCGGCCAGTTGCGGCTGTTTCTTCCGCTACCGCAGGCATAATTTGGAACATAGTAGCAGTTAATAACCCCATACAAAGTAAAGTTACTCTTAACCATGATGGTGAATAAACAACCTGCTTATTCATAGAAAGTATATCCTTTAGTAACTAAGACGAAAGTTGTAATTTTACCCCTTTTTTCATTAGTATAATTAAGCTTTTTAAATCAATATATTTCTTGCCCCCCAGCGTATTTATTTTTTGCTTGAGGGTGGAAATAAACTTAATATTAGCAGATCACCTAGCCATTTTTTTGGATAACAGCATTACTCAACATTGGTTAACTTTAAGAAGGTACATTGGTTCATAAGTGTCATAATACTTCTGGTCAATAATGGCTAGTTAACCTCTCAACAAATAATAACTAACTTATCGATTTAGTGTGATGTCCAGCCTCCATCTACTGGAATCATAGCACCTGTAATAGATTTAGCAGCATCACTACATAGAAAACAAGCCACTCCTGCTATTTCTTCGATAGTTACAAACTCTTTAGTAGGCTGTTCACTTAATAAGATGTTCTTAATGACCTCCTCACGAGTCATATGATGCACTTTCATTTGATCGGGAATTTGTCCTTCTACAAGAGGCGTTAATACATATCCCGGGCAAATCGCATTGGCAGTAACCCCGAACTCAGCAGTTTCGAGTGCCACAGCTTTAGTAAGCCCAGCTATACCATGCTTAGCAGCTACATAAGCAGACTTAAAAGGCGAAGCTATGAGCGCATGAGCAGAAGCTATATTAATAATCCGCCCCCATCTATTACATTTCATAAGGGGTAATGCTGCTTTAATGGTATGAAAACTAGCAGTTAAATTAATGGCAATAATAGCATCCCATTTTTCTTTGGGAAACTCCTCTATAGCGGCTACATGCTGAATACCCGCATTATTAACTAAAATATCTAAACTACCCATGGTGTGATGAGTTTCTTCTATCATGTGGCTAATTTCCTCAGCTTTAGTCAAATCAGCCCCTATAAAAACTACTTTAACCTTATATTTTTGTGCTAGATATTTTACTAGCGCTGTAATTTCATCTGCTGCTGCAAAACCATTAAGTACTAAATT
>CALYQH010000048.1 GCA_945283395.1 uncultured Ventosimonas sp.
CTCCTAGCAAGCCAACAAAAGCCCCTAATAGAAAATCTAGCAGTACATTGAGCATTGACATAAGCTTTCTTGATAAAGATGAATTACTATTATTTTTACAAAATTACAATTATTTATTTTTAAATTAGAACGGCCCTTAATCTCATAATTAATTGATAATTCTACTTTTGTTAGATTCAATCTAAACACTCTTTTTCAGCGACTTTCAAACAATTACTGTAGTTTGCTTCGTAACTAGCATTTTTTGTTTAGCAGAATCTAGCTAAGCATAGCAAGTACAATATTCGCTTAGTTGAATTCTACGCTTCTTAGCTCATTCTCCTATGCACTTAAAGTCTTATTTTAGTTATCCAATAACAATAATATCTAGCAAAAAATATATTAAGCAAAGATACCTCTATGTTTGTCTCTTTATCAATTAATTAACAGATCATAACTCTTAGCAACTCCATAATTAAAAAAGGGCTACCAGCCCCTTTTTTAAAGAGGCTTACCTCTATTACCATACTGACTAACAAATGCTTGTATCTTAGCTAATTCATTGGGCAAAATCGTATAATGTTCAGTTCTTTGCAATAAATTAGCTAAATGATTAGGTAACGCAATAGGTTTTACAACTCCAGCCTTTAAAACTGCTTCTGGGAATTTAACAGGATGTGCTGTACCCAAAATAACCATAGATAATGCTAAACTTCGACGGCACTGGCGAGCCGCCATTACTCCAATTGCAGTATGAGGATCTACAACTTCTGAGGTTTGCTGGTAAACTTCTGCAATAGTTTGGCAAGTTTGTTCATCACTGACAGTTAATGAATCAAACAATTTTCGCACTTCTAACCAACGATCGTCTGCTACTCTTAACTTGCCAGTTTTCTTAAAATTAGCAAATAACTCCGCTACTAGCAAACCATTACGACCATGTAAATCAAATAATAATCGCTCAAAATTAGATGATACCATAATATCCATTGAAGGTGATAAAGAAGGATGTAATTGTTCTTTATCATAATGATTACTAGACATAAAACGGTGCAATATATCATTTTTATTAGTAGCCACTATCAATTGATTAATAGGTAGCCCCATATTGCGAGCTAAATAGCCAGCATATATATCACCAAAATTACCAGTAGGCACAGAAAATGCTAATGAACGTAAAGGAGCCCCTAATTGTAGCGCCGCATAAAAATAATAAACAATTTGCGCCATAATACGGGCCCAGTTGATAGAATTTACTGCAACCAATCTTGTACCTTTTAAAAAGGCCTGATCGGCAAAACTTGCTTTAACCATTTCTTGGCAATCATCGAAATTACCTTCTACAGCTATATTATGGATATTATCACCTAAAATAGTAGTCATTTGACGACGTTGTACTTCTGATACTCTATTATGAGGATGTAATATAAAAATATCGACATTTTTACAACGACGACAACCTTCGATTGCTGCTGAGCCAGTATCTCCAGAAGTAGCGCCCATAATAACTACTCGTTCATTACGCTTAGCTAGAATGTAATCTAACAACCGGCCCAATAATTGTAGAGCAAAATCTTTAAACGCTAATGTTGGACCATGAAACAATTCCAATACCCATTCATTGCCCGCTAATTGACGTAAAGGTGCCACCGCTTGATGGGCAAACATGCTATATGTTTCTTGTAGTATTTGTTTAAAATCAGCATCAGGAATAGATCCTTCTATAAAAGGGCGCATCACTTTGAATGCTAACTCATGGTAAGCAAGCCCTGCCCAACTACTTATTTCCTCGACAGTAAAATGTGGTAAAACTTCAGGAACATAAAGCCCACCATCAGTAGCTAAACCTGCCAATAACACATCTTCAAAATTCAGTGCGGGAGCTTGCCCACGAGTACTTATATATCGCATATTTAATACACTATGATTAATTTAATTGTTCAACACGAATACGTGTTACTTTCCCTTCTACACCTTCTAATGATTCAAGGGCAATAATAGCATCATTCATTTTCGCTTCTGTAACATTGTGAGTAAGTAAAATCATAGGGACTTTACCATTCATTTCTTCCAATTCTTTTTGCATAATAGATTCAATATTGATCCCACGTTTTGATAAAATGGTGGCAACTTGAGCTAATACACCGGGAGAATCTTCCGCTTGAATTCTTAAATAATAAGCTGTTTCACAGTCTTCAATAGAAAGCACAGGTACATGTGATAACGCAGATGGTTGGAACGCAAGATGAGGCACTCTATTTTCAGGGTCTGAAGTCATAGCTCTTACAACATCGACTAAATCAGCCACTACTGCAGAAGCCGTTGCTTCCATTCCTGCACCTGCTCCATAATAAAGTGTAGAACCAACCGCGTCACCGTTAACCATCACTGCATTCATAACACCATTAACGTTAGCAATCAATTTATCAGATGGGATTAACGTTGAATGAACTCTTAATTCAATACCTTTTGCAGTGCGTTTTGCTACACCTAAATGTTTAATTCGATAACCTAATGCTTCTGCATATCTGATATCTTCAGAAGCTAAATTAGTTATCCCCTCAGTATAAGCTTTATCAAACTGCAAAGGAATACCAAAGGCTATAGAAGCTAGGATAGTTAATTTATGGGCAGCATCTATTCCTTCTACATCAAAACTAGGATCAGCTTCAGCATAACCCAATGCTTGCGCCTCTTGCAAAGCTGCAGAAAATTCTCGACCTTTATCAGTCATTTCTGTGAGAATAAAATTACCTGTTCCATTAATAATGCCTGTCACCCAATTAATTCTATTACCTGCTAACCCTTCACGAATTGCTTTAATAATGGGAATGCCTCCCGCTACCGAGGCTTCAAAAGCAACTATAACTCCCTTTTGTTCTGCTTTGGTAAAAATTTCATTTCCATAGACAGCTATTAGTGCCTTATTAGCCGTAACCACATGTTTACCATTTTCAATTGCAGTTAAAACTAACTCACGAGCCAGCGTATAGCCGCCTATCAATTCAACTACTATATCTATTTCAGGATTGTTAACAACTTCAAACACATCATCAGTAATAGGAGTATCAGTTATTACACATTGGGGATTAATAGAGCGTGCAGCAATTTGGGCTACTTCAATTGCTCTTTCTGCTCTTCGAGTTATCTCTTGCGCATTACGTTTTAATACATTAAAGGTTCCACCACCTACCGTTCCTAATCCACAAATACCCACTTTTACTGGTTTCAAGTCATTACTCCCAATTACTAACAAATGCTAACAAAATTAAAGACACAACATTACGAGGCATTAGCTTATTAGTCAATACACTTTTTTATATTTCCTTTTTTTAACTCTTTTAATAAAGCTATTTATTATTGACATTATTGATTCTACTTTTTATAGAAAATCTTAATATTAAAATATTATCAAAACAAAACTTTTAGTTTTTAGCTTGAAGCTAATCACCTTAACACTATTGTTTAACTATTATCTTAATTTTATGCTTCAACCCTAAAAAATTACAAATACCACCACTCATATAAAGCCATTATTACATGCCTTTTCTAAAGGAAAGCATGGCAATATTAGATGTATTTAGCTTACAGTTGTTATACTAAATTTATCCTCTATTATAACAATCCTTTTCTTAGGGATACTTTCACTTTGCCAGTGTGATATAGCCCAATTAAGAATTTGTAAAGGTGGTTCCAAAACCAGATCTTTTTCAACTTTTTGACCTAGTATTTGTAATGCATAAACTAGCAACTGGCTAGCTTTGTTAGTAGTTATAAAAGGCGAACAATGCGATTTACTTAATTTATAGCCATCACTATCAACCAAGGTAGGAATGTGTAAATAGTTAGGCATAGGGAAACCTAGTAACTCCTGCAAATAAATTTGTCTAGGCGTAGAATCTAATAAATCTGCACCTCTGACAACATGGTTAATACCTTGTTCAGCATCATCTAAAACAACAGCTAATTGATATGCAATTAAGCCATCTCTCCTTTTAATAATAAAATCACCTACTTCTTCTGCTAATTTCTGAATAAAAAGACCCTGAACTCGGTCTTCAAATTGATACTCTAAATTAGGTGTACGCACTCTTATAGCTGCATCCTTAGCTGATTTTAGTTTATCGCGACAAGTATTTGGATAAATAACATTATTAACTAATTGTTTTCTAGAACAAGAACATGCATAAGCCAAACCATTATTAATTAATTTACTAATAATAACTTCATAAGCATCAGACCTTTTACTTTGCCAAAAAACTTCATCATCCCAATCAAAGCCAAAGCCTTCAAGAGTACGTAGAATATTATCAGCAGCTTCTGCTATTTGTCGCGGCGGATCTAGATCCTCAATACGAACTAACCACTTACCAGCAACTGATTTAGCATCTAAGTAAGAAGCTAACGCTGCCGCTAAAGACCCTAAATGCAATGCCCCACTGGGAGTGGGAGCAAAACGACCAACATAAGGTCTAGTCAATACCATAAAAACTATAAGCCTGTTTGTTTTTCCTTTATTTCAGCTAAAGTTTTACAATCAATGCAGAGCGTGGCTGTAGGGCGTGCTTCGAGACGTCTGACACCTATTTCAACACCACAAGATTCACACCAACCATAGTTATTTTCAATAATTAGTTGTAAAGTATCATCTATTTTCTTAATGAGCTTTCGCTCTCTGTCTCTAGTACGTAGTTCCAAGCTAAACTCTTCTTCTTGGGTTGCTCTATCAGCAGGATCAGGAAAGTTAGCAGCATCGTCTTGCATATGTTCTACAGTACGATTCATGTCTTTAACCAATTCAGAGCGCCATTTTTTAAGAATAGTAATAAAATGCTCACGCATTTCATCACTCATGTACTCCTCCCCTTTCTTTTCTTTATAAGGTGTAAACTCTTGACTACTTATATTTTCAACATCCTTTTTAATAGTTTCTTTTTCTAGTTTAGGCGTTTTAGTCACTTTTGTTGCAGATGTAAGTTGTTCACTAGTTTTTTGGGTTGCCATTTTCTTTTGACTCACGGCAACCTTGGTTGTAACTACTTTTTTCTCAGATGCTTTTTTATCTTTAGCATGCTGATCGAGATCCTTAGTTACCGCAACCTTTTTTACCGAAGTTTTTTCATTTGAAGTTTGTTTAGCCTTAACCACTGCTTTTTCCCTCTATATTCAAACAACCTCTAAGGATAATCATCCTTAGTTAGTAAAACTGACTAATAAAATATGCCGGCGCAAGTTATCAGATAGTAATAAACTAATCTAGTACTACTTTAGTATTTATAGTAGTTAATCAATTAAATTTATAAACAAATAATAACCACCTTTTTTATTCACCTTTATATTAATATTATCCAACTTGTGCAATTATAATTAAACAAAAATACTCATTTACAATAAAGCATTTTTTATAATTTCACAATGTATAACTTCTTATAAAATTTATCTATTATTTTTGAATATCATTAAAAATGACATTAACTAATTGTTTATTAGAAAATAATAGCTAATTTTACGTTAACTCTATCTTGTAATGTATTAGCCAATACCTTTTATTGCTAGAGAGTTTTACTTGCTAACTGATAAAACAATAATTTTGCTATAATTAAAAATTAATAACTTTATTTTGGACGTAATAATGAAAAATAGCTTTACTAGACGTAGCAAATCTATCGAGCCCTTTCAAGTAATGGCTTTGCTAGCAAAAGCTAAAGAATTGGAAGCAAAAGGTAAGCAAGTTATCCATCTAGAAATAGGTGAACCAGACTTCACGACAGCTGAACCAATTTTACAAGCAGCCAAAGCTGCTATAGATGCAGGTTATACCCAATATACCCCTGCCTTGGGTTTACCTGAATTACGTCAAGCCATAGCTAAACTTTATAAAGATCGTTATCAACTAGATATAGATTATCAGCGAATTTTAATTACTCCTGGTGGTTCAGGGGCCCTTTTATTAGTCAGTGGGTTATTGGTTGAAGCAGGGCAACATTTATTAATGGCTGACCCAGGTTATCCTTGTAACAGAAATTTTTTAAGAATGGTAGAAGCTGAGGCAAAAATGATTGCTACCGATCATACTACTAACTACCAATTAACGCCTCAGCTGTTAGATAAATATTGGAATCATAATACCGCTGGCATTTTAATTGCTTCTCCGGCTAACCCTACTGGCACCATGCTAAATAAAGCAGAGCTAGCGGACTTAGCGGCGAGTTGTAAAAAAAATCAAGGTTATTTTATTTCTGACGAAATTTATCATGGCTTAACCTATGTAACGTCAGCACCTAGTGCATTAGAAGTAGATGATAACGCATTTATTCTTAACAGTTTTTCTAAATACTATGGAATGACTGGCTGGCGTTTAGGTTGGTTAGTAGCACCACTTAATGCCATAGCAGATTTAGAAAAATTTGCCCAAAATATCTATATTAGTGCTACTAGTATCTCCCAATATGCTGCCTTAGCCTGCTTTGAATCCACTACAGTTGCTATACTGGAAGAACGTCGCGCTGCTTTTGCAAAAAGACGAGACTACCTATTAGCAGCCCTAACCGAGCTGGGTTTTAAAATAAAAACAACTCCCGAGGGTGCTTTTTATATCTATGCGGATGTTTCAAACTTTACTGATGACGCTTATAAATTCTGTTATTATTTTTTGGAAAATCAATATGTAGCTTTTACACCTGGTATCGATTTTGGCAATTATAAAGCTAATCAGCATGTACGTTTTGCTTATACCCAAGAAATAGCTGTTTTAGAGCATGCTATTGAGCGTATAGCTAAAGGTTTACAACACTGGCAAGCATAAAACTATGATATTTTCACCTGCCCTTGAAGAAGCTATACTAATCAAACGTTATAAGCGCTTTCTAGCAGATATTATCACTCCAGCAGGTGAACAATTAACTATTCATTGCCCTAACACAGGATCTATGCTTAATTGTATGCAATCTGGTGGTCGGATCTGGTTTAGTAGAACTCAAGATCCTCACCGCAAATCTGCTGGTAGTTGGATATTATCAGAAACCCCACAAGGAAGATTAGCTTGTATCAACACCTTATTAGCGAATAAAATAGTTGAAGAAGCCTTGCAAGCAGGGATGATTAGGGAACTCACAGGTTTCACTAATTTACGTAAAGAAGTGCTTTATGGAAAAGAAAAGTCACGTATTGACTTTTGTCTAGACTATTCTGATCAGACAACAACTTATATTGAAGTTAAAAGCGTTACTCTCGGGTTTGCAGACACAGATATAGCAGCCTTCCCCGATGCAATTACCAGTAGAGGAGCTAAACACTTAAGAGAATTAACAGAACTTGCTAAACATGGGATGAAAACTTATTTACTCTATTGTGTTAACTTAACTGAAATTAGCGCAGTAAGGCCTTGCCAAGAAATAGATAGCAACTACGCAAAAGCATTGCAGAACGCCTACCAAGCAGGAGTGAACATTATAGCATATAGTTGCTCAATAACACCGCAAGCCATCTACTTAAATAACCCATTGCAAGTTATTTTAAATCACTAATATTATTTTTAATATTGTAAAAATAGATGATATTTTTTAGTATGGACAACTTTCTATTGAGTATCTAGCTAGTTTATTCAATAACTAAGCTTATTCTGTACAATAATGCTTCTAAAAGTTATTCATAATTAGGCTAAAATTTATATGAGCTACCAACATCAATATATTGACGGCACTACTATCCATTTCAAAGTAGGTAAAGCAGTTTGTGTCGGGCGTAACTATGCAGAACATGCTAATGAACTAAATAATCCTGTACCTATTGAACCTATTCTATTTATTAAGCCAGCTACTTCTATTATAAGCAGTAATGGTGGCTTTACTATTCCTAATGATAAAGGAGCAGTGCATTATGAAGCTGAAATAGCGTTACTTATAGGTAAAACGCTGTCAGGAATCGTCAGCTCTAATGAAGCACATGAAGCTATTGCTGGTTTTGCTCCTGCTCTTGATTTAACCTTAAGGGATGTCCAAACCAAATTAAAAGAACAAGGTTTACCTTGGGAAATTTCTAAAGGATTTGATGGTGCCTGTGTATTAACTCCTTTCTTGCCAGCTACCAGCTATCCTGATTTAACAAATATTGATATTCGTTTGGAGATCAATGGTGAGACTCGCCAAACAGGAAATAGTGGTGAAATGATTACCCCTATTATTGCGCTCATACAATATATAGCTAACATCTTTACCTTACAAGCAGGTGATATCGTATTAACAGGCACCCCAAAAGGGGTTGGAGCTCTTCATACTGGTGATAGAATAGTTATGGAGCTACCCAATCATTGTCATTTTGTAACTGAA
>CALYQH010000049.1 GCA_945283395.1 uncultured Ventosimonas sp.
TCTAACATTAACCTAAATCTTAGAGGATTATATATAAAAGGTAATTTGGACTGGCAGCTAGGCAAACAAACTACTTTTAATGGTCAGTTATCAGGGAAAAATATCGAAAATATTTTGAAAAATTGGGGTATTAAACCTAGCATTACTGCTAAATCTTTCAATGCTTTTATCACTGGTTCATGGCCAGGTGATCCTACTAATTTAAGCCTTACAAACTTTACGGGTAAGATAAATTCCCAATTCAAAACGGGCAGATTACTTACTGTTGATGACTCGTCTACAAATATCTTAAGGGTATTTGGGATATTAAATTCAGAATCTATCACTAGAAGACTTAGATTAGATTTTTCTGACTTATTTAAATCAGGGCTTACTTATGATCATATTAAAGGGGAATTTACCAGTCAAAATGGAATTTACCAAACCAGTATCCCCTTTGAATTAGAAGGCCCCTCTATGTTAATGTCGATGGCAGGGCAACTTAATATGAATAATCAACAAATTAGTGCCATTCTAAGAGTTGGTGTTCCTTTAGGATCCAATATTTCCTTAGCTACTTTAGCGGTAGCTCCTCCTATTGGTGGTGCTATGCTAATAGTAGACCATTTCTTTGGTAATCAACTGATGAAACTGGCAGCTGTGACTTATAATATTCAAGGAGATTGGAATAATCCCTCCATAACCTTAAGCACTCCTATTAATAAATAACTACTAGATATAAAAAAAACTATTTTAACTTAATAAGATAAAAGATTTTTATTTATTAAAGATGCCCCTGCTATAAGCTTGTCTCTACTTTAGGTAGTAGTTATATAGTATCGCTCTTTTAATGGGTTAATAGCACCATGCTAATGAACAAAGCAACAACAAGCAGCTGCTTAACTTCTAATAAAGATATTAAAAGACTAATAAGAGTAAATTCAGAAATTAGCTAATAACTGGTATTTCTGCTAAAAATAACATGCCATAAAAAACCCGCATAATAGCGGGTTCTTTAAAAAAAATATTGGATAAATTATTCAGCAGTTGGCTCCTGAACTTGCTTAGCCAATTTTTCTTTAATACGAGCAGCTTTACCTGAAAGCTCACGTAAGTAGTAAAGCTTAGCTTTACGAACATCACCACGACGTTTAACAGCAATGCTATCCACAATAGGGCTATAAGTTTGGAAAGTACGCTCAACTCCTATACCACTAGAAATTTTACGCACAGTAAAAGCACTATTCAAACCACGGTTACGCTTACTTATTACAATACCTTCAAAAGCCTGTAAACGAGTACGCTCACCTTCTACTACCCGCACTTGAACAACAATAGTGTCGCCTGGTGCAAATGCAGGGATTTCTTTGGACATTTGTTCAGCTTCAAGCTGAGCAATAATTTTATTTGTCATACTAATGCTCCTAAGGCTATTTTAGTTAACTTAGCCATCGATACGTTTACTATCGTTCTGCTCACTAAAATAATCAGCAAGCAGCTGTTGTTCTTCTCCAGAAAGCGAGCGGCTATCCAGAAGATCAGCACGACGTTCTTTCGTTCGCCCTAGGGCTTGCTTTAAACGCCAACGCCGGATGTGTTCATGATTACCACTTAGTAGAACCCCAGGAACACCTTCTCCCCTATAGACTTCAGGTCGTGTATAGTGGGGACAATCTAACAAACCATCCATAAAGGAGTCTTGTTGTGCTGATTCATTACATCCTAATGAACCAGGTAATTGTCTTGTAATGGCATCTATCACTACCATAGCTGGCAACTCACCACCAGATAGTACATAGTCGCCTATCGACCATTCTTCATCTACAAAGTTGTTTATAAATCTCTCATCAATGCCTTCATAACGCCCAGCTATCAGAATGAATGCTTGTTCTTTAGTCAACCGCTGAATAGCTTCTTGCGTTAACTTTTTACCTTGAGGCGATAAATAAATAACTTTTGTATTAGTTAATACATTATTTTTAGCTGCTAGTAATGCAGCTTCCAAGGGTGCTATTTTCATCACCATGCCAGGCCCACCACCAAATGGCCTATCATCTACTGTATGATGTTGATCATAGGTATAATCTCTTGGATTATGATAATTAACTGATATAATCCCTTGCCGCACTGCCCTTCCAGTAATGCCAAAGGCTGTTATAGCTTTAAACATTTCAGGAAATAGGGTAATGAGTTCAAATTGCATGACCAACGCCTATGAGTTAGAACTCTGCATCCCAATCAACGGTTAGCTCTTTTGCATTTAAATCAATAGCTAGTACACATGACTCTATATAAGGCAGCAAACGCTCTCTATCATCAATACTATCAATACAAGGTTTGACCACTAATACATCATTAGCACCGGTTTCTAGTAGATAATCAACGATACCTAATAATTGATATTGTTGATTTATCACTTTTAAACCTTGTAGCTGATACCAATAATACTCACCATTAGCTAATGTTGGTAGCTCATTTTTAACAACACAGATTTCAAAATCTGCTAGCTTTCTTGCTTCTTCTCTATCAGTTAAATTTTCTAATTCAGCAACAAGCACTTTACCTTGAAGATGACCTGCTAATAATTTAACTACTTTTTGCTCTGCCCCATAACGTAATATCCATTTTTTATAATCAAGAATATTATCTATAGGATCAGTAAAAGAATAAACTTTTACAGCGCCACGAACACCGTGTACTGAAACTATTTTACCTAATACTACCAGTTCATTATCAAGCATAACTGGAAGCTACCTAATTAAGCAGCAGCTTGAGCAGCTTCCTTTAATAAACTAGTTACGCGCTCAGAGAGTTGTGCACCTTGGTCTTTCCAGTAAGCAACACGTTCTTGATTTACATTTAATCTTACTTCACCGCCTGTAGCTACAGGATTAAAAAAGCCTACACGCTCAATAAAACGCCCATCACGAGCATTACGGCTATCAGTTACAGTTATATAATAAAAAGGACGCTTTTTAGAGCCTCCGCGCGCTAAACGAATAGTTACCATGAAGATATTATTCCTAAATTTAATTAATTACGTAAAAATATATAGAATATAAAAAGTGGCATATTTTATAGAAACTTCAGCCTTTTGCAAATAACTTTTTTTATTTCTTTCACAAATAAGGAAAATTCATAATAAATAAGCTACCCTTCCTACTTAAAAGCGATGCTTAGCTCTACCACCTATGGGTAAAACATTAGTTAAGCCTCGCACCATTTTAGTGAGGCCACCAGCTCCCATCACTTTTTTCATCATTTTTTGCATTTGTTTATGCTGTTTGATCAAGCGGCTAACATCTTGAATTTGAGTACCAGACCCAGAAGCTATACGGCGTTTACGTGAGCCATTGATAAGTTCTGGATCACGGCGCTCAGCCATAGTCATGGAACTAATTATAGCCTCCATCTGTATGAATTGCTTCTCAGCCACATCTTGTTTACCACTTAATTCAGCTAAGTTAACGCCATTCATCATAGGTAACTTATCCATTAAACTACCTAATCCACCCATATTCTTCATTTGTCTTAATTGATCACGAAAATCCTCTAAGTCAAAGCCTTTTCCTTTCTTGATCTTACGGGTTAGTTTTTCTGCTTTTTCTTTATCAAGTTTTTGTTCTGCCTGCTCAATTAAGCTAAGCATATCCCCCATACCTAAGATACGGGTTGCAATACGTTCAGGATAAAATGGCTCTAGCGCTTCAGTTTTTTCACCAACGCCTAAGAACTTAATAGGCTTACCAGTAATAGCTCTAACTGATAAAGCAGCACCACCTCGAGCATCTCCATCTACTTTGGTAAGGATGACTCCTGTTAAAGGCAATGCGTCGTTGAAAGCTTTAGCTGTGTTAGCCGCATCTTGGCCCGTCATGGCATCAACGACAAACAAGGTTTCAACAGGTTTTACCGCTGCATGAAGGGCTTTAATTTCGTCCATCATCTCTTCATCAATATGAAGCCGGCCAGCAGTATCTACTAATACCACATCAATAAATTTTAATTTAGCTTCCGCGATAGCAGCTTTCGCTATATCTACTGGCTGTTGTTCAGAAGTAGAGGAAAAAAAAGTCACTCCTACTTCATGAGCTAATGTTTCTAATTGTTTAATGGCAGCAGGGCGATAAACATCTGCTGAAACCACCAAAACAGATTTTTTTCTACGCTCTTTCAAGAAGCGGGCAAGTTTAGCAACAGTTGTTGTTTTACCAGCACCTTGTAAACCAGCCATTAAGATAATAGCAGGAGGCACCGCATTTAAAGCAAGATCTTCGTTAGCAGCTCCCATGAGCTGTTCTAACTCAGTTTGTACTATTTTAACGAAAGCTTGTCCCGGTGATAAATTTTTCATCACCTCAGTACCTATAGCCTTCTCTCTAACTTTTTCAATGAAATCTTTAACAACAGGCAAGGCGACATCAGCTTCTAATAAAGCCATCCTTACTTCTCTTAATGTATCCTTAATATTGTCATCTGTTAGTTTAGCTTGGCCTGTTAGGTGACGTAATGTCTTAGATAGGCGCTCGGTTAAATTATCAAACATGGAACTCTTCCAGTGATGCTTAAAAATAATAAAAGCTTATTATAGTAGGTATTTCACTTCTACTAAAAGTATTATCTCATTTTTAATTAAGATTATGCGATCAACTTTACCATTTTGATACTTTTTATTTTTAAGTAATCTAATAATTATGACTGTTAAGCTGCTATTTAGAAGTTTCACTTATTTTTAATCAACTAACTAGTAAATTTGCAGTTTTTAATGTAAATAGACTAGCAATTGTTTAACATATTTTTTTGTTTTTATGACCATCTATTACAGATGAAAAAGTTATATTAATATTATAAAATGTTGCTGCCAGTACTATAATCATATTTATTCTTTGTTAGCAATTAAATGCTTAGATTTTAAACTTATATGATCTAATTAACATATTAATTTATTGTTTTTACTATCATTAATGATGAGATAAGGATAATAATTGATTAGTTTAAAAAGAAGATTACTATTAACTTACAACCTCTTATAATAAGTTCTTCCTTTCATACGCATTAAATAGCTGTTATGACTAAGCAAACGTTAAGTAGTGTTTCTTACATTGTGGGTTTCTTTTTAATAGCCCTCTCTTTTAGTATGTTAGCCCTGTTAATTACTGTATTCATTTTTGAACATACAGCTAGTGATATCGCAGCATTTTTCTGGTCTATTATTTTTACTTTTTTTGCTGGCTTGTTTATGATTAAGCAAAAAGGTAATAAGCAAACCCATCTACGTCCAAGAGATATGTACTTATTAACGGCCAGCAGTTGGATTATAGTCTGCATTTTTGCAGCCCTGCCTATGACCATGATAAGTCATATTAGTTATACAGATGCTTTTTTTGAAGCCATGTCAGGCATTACTACAACAGGTGCAACCGTATTATCTCATTTAGATGATTCTCCTAAAGGTCTCCTTATGTGGCGTTCTATGTTACATTGGATTGGTGGTGTTGGATTTATTGTGATGGCGGTAGCTGTGCTACCTATGTTAAGAGTAGGGGGCATGAGGTTATTCCAAACAGAGTCCTCAGAATGGTCAGAAGAAAAAGTACTACCCCGCTCACATATTATTGCCAAATATATATTAAGTATTTACTTAGTTTTCACCTTAATAGGTATTATTGGCTTTTATTGGGCTGGAATGTCGCTATTTGATGCTATCAATCACTCCATGAGCGCAGTTTCGACAGGAGGCTTTTCAACCTCAGACCAATCAATAGGCAAATTCCTACCCGCAACCCATTGGATAGCTATAGGCTTAATGCTACTCGGTAGCCTTCCTTTTTCTCTTTATGTTGCAACTATCAAAGGCAACTATCAAGCACTTTGGAAAGATGAACAAGTTAGGGGATTTTTTACCATTTTAACTATTTTCTGCTTATTGCTCACCCTTTGGCATTGGAAAAATACTGAAGAATCTTTTTTTGACTCACTACGGGTAGCCTCGGTTAGTGTAATCTCGGTAGTCACAACAACTGGTTTTATGGTAGAAGATTATAGTAAATGGGGTGGTTTTGCTATGATTATCTTCTTCTATCTTACTTTCCTTGGTGGCTGCTCAGGTTCTACTACTGGGGGGTTAAAAATTTTCCGATTCCAAGTAACACTCAGGTTACTTAACGCCAATCTAAAACAACTTATCCATCCTAAAGCCATTATCCCACAAAAGTATAATGGCCATAATCTTGATGAAGAAATTGTGCGCTCTATTTTAACTTTTTCGTTTTTCTTTTGTTTTATTATAGCCATTATTGCCCTTATATTAGCTTTTCTTGGTTATGACATGGTGACGTCTTTAACAGGCGCGGTTACTACTGTTTGCAACGTAGGCCCTGGGTTAGGAGATGTCATAGGCCCTGCCAGTAATTTTGCTAGCTTACCTGACTTGGCTAAATGGGTACTCTCTTTTGGCATGTTATTGGGCCGGTTAGAAATAATTACTTTACTAGTTTTATTAATCCCTAGCTTCTGGCGCTATTAACTAGCCTATCAACAAAATTATTCAGTCTATTGAAATTTATAGATAACACCCCATCTATATAACAACGGTATTAGCTACGGATATATCATGACTGATCAAAAACATCCCGATGATGTAATTATTGAAGAAGTAATAGAACAGCCTAAAACACAAATAACTGTTCCGAACCCCTCTTATCCTGAAAAAGTATATGTTATTCCTATTCATAATAGGCCATTTTTTCCCGCCCAAGTACTACCTGTCATTGTTAATGAAAATCCTTGGGAAGAGACGTTAAGACGTGTTGCGAAAACAGAGCATCACTCCATAGCTATTTTTTATAGCAATACCCCATTTGATAAAGCTTTTAACATTGAAAGCTTACCCGCATATGGCACTCTAGTAAAAATTCACCATGTTAGTAAAGAAAATGACAAAATTCAATTTGTAGCGCAAGGTATTACTCGAGTTAAAATAAAAGGTTTTCTTAATCATAAGCCGCCCTACTTAGCAGAAGTAGAGTACCCTAAGAAAGATGATGTTGAGCCTAGCAATGAGATTAGAGCTTACGGCATGGCTATTATTAATGCCATTAAAGAATTATTACCATTAAATCCTCTCTATAGCGAAGAGTTAAAGAATTATCTAAACAGATTTAGCCCTAATGAACCCTCCCCTTTAACTGATTTTGCTGCCACTCTAACCACAGCTGAGGCTGACGAACTACAAAAAGTATTAGCTACTATTCCCATACTAAAACGCATGGAAAGAGTTTTACCATTATTAAGGCGTGAAGTGGAAGTAGCTCGTCTACAAAACCAACTGTCTAATGAAGTTAATGAAAAAATTAGCAAAAATCAAAGAGACTTTTTTCTCAAAGAGCAATTAAAAATCATCCAACGAGAATTAGGTATTAGTAAAGATGATAAAAGTGCTGATGTAGATGAATTTAAATCTCGTTTAATTAATAAAATACTTCCTGAACAAGCACAAAAACGCATTGATGAAGAGCTGCATAAACTTTCTTTATTAGAAACAGGTTCACCAGAATATGCTGTTACTCGCAATTACCTAGACTGGGCAACTGCCTTGCCTTGGGGGGTGGTAGGTAAAGATAAATTAGATCTATCTTATGCTCAGAAGGTTTTAGATAAACACCATACAGGGTTAGCTGATGTTAAAGATCGGATCCTTGAATTTTTAGCAGTAGGAACCTTTAAAGGTGAAATTAACGGTTCTATTATTTTGCTAGTGGGCCCTCCTGGAGTAGGTAAAACTAGTATAGGCAAATCTATTGCCGAGGCATTAGCAAGACCTTTCTATCGTTTTAGTTTAGGTGGCATGAGAGACGAAGCAGAAATTAAAGGTCATCGTCGTACCTATATAGGAGCACAACCTGGAAAGCTAGTACAGGCATTGAAAGAAGTCGAGGTAATGAATCCCGTTATCATGCTAGATGAAATAGATAAAATGGGACAAAGTTATCAAGGTGATCCAGCTTCAGCATTACTTGAAACCTTAGACCCTGAACAAAATGTTAACTTTTTAGATCACTATCTTGATCTAAGGCTTGACCTATCAAAAGTATTATTTGTTTGCACTGCTAACACATTAGACTCCATTCCTGGACCATTACTAGACCGCATGGAAGTTATCAGGCTAGCAGGTTATATCACTGAAGAAAAGCTAGCTATTGCCAAAAAGCACCTATGGCCAAAACAGCTCGAAAAAGCTGGTGTTAATAACAGAAGAATTAGCATTACTGATAGTGCATTGAAAGCTATCATAGAAGGTTATGCCCGTGAATCTGG
>CALYQH010000050.1 GCA_945283395.1 uncultured Ventosimonas sp.
TACATTACATTTTATAATTGATAGATATTTTGTTTAAAGAAGGTTCTTTTTTGCATTTTCTTTAAACAAAATAACTTAGTTGTTTCATTTCTTAGAAGCAGCTTCAGCTTTTTTAGCCGCATCAGCCTGTAATTTTTTTACTTGTTCAAGCATTTCTTGTGCTTGTTTACAAGAAGCTGTTTGTTGCTCAGTTGTTAACGTAGCAAGTTGTGCTTTAGAGGCTTCATATTGGGCTTTAACTGTTGCTGGATCAATTCCTTGAGCCTTTGCTGTAGCTTGCGAGTTCTCTAATATGGCATCAGCTTCTTTAAAATAGTTTTGACATTCTGGAGCTAATTCTGCCGCTGTTACCAAACCAATAAATGTAATAGCGGTAAGTCCTAATAATATTTTTTTCATATATATATCCTTTAAAAGTTTGAAATATTTTTTATTTAGTTGCTAGTAAAAGGTGCAGTATATGGTATTTTTTAATATTAGTCATTCAATTAGGTATTAATATTCTTTTTTATCTGGCTAATAATTCATTATAATAGCTGGTTTTCTTCTAGGAATTATTAGAATGTCAGATCGTATAGCTCGTTTAGCAACTTTCCAAGAAACTTTAAGAAATCGTATTCTCATCTTGGATGGCGGTATGGGTACTATGATTCAAAGCTATAAGCTTGAAGAAAAAGATTATCGAGGTGGACGTTTTGCTGACTGGCCAAAGGATATTAAAGGTAATAATGATATTCTTTTATTAACTCAACCAAATATTATCGCAGAAATACACAAAGCTTATTTGGATGTAGGTGCTGACATTATAGAGACTAATACTTTTAATGCAACGCAGGTCTCACAATCTGATTATGAAATGGAGTCATTAGTTTATGAATTAAATTTACAAGGTGCCAGTATTGCCCGCCGAGTAGCTGATTTGAAAACCTTAGAAACACCTAACAAACCTCGCTTTGTAGCTGGCGTTTTAGGGCCTACTAGTCGTACTTGCTCTATTTCTCCCGATGTAAATAATCCAGGTTTTCGTAATATTAGTTTTGATGAATTAGTGAAAAATTATAAGGAATCATCTAAAGGGCTGATAGAGGGAGGAGCTGATGTTATCTTAATAGAAACTATTTTTGATACATTAAATGCAAAAGCAGCTATTTTCGCCGTTCAAACAGTTTTTGAAGAGCTATCTGTAAATTTACCTATCATGATTTCGGGAACTATTACTGATGCATCAGGCCGTACCTTATCTGGACAAACCATCGAAGCTTTTTGGAACTCTATAAGTCATGCCAACCCAATATCAGTAGGTCTTAATTGTGCGCTAGGTGCAAAAGAACTACGTCCTTATCTGTCAGAGCTTGCGGACAAAGCAGATACTTATATATCTGCTCATCCTAATGCCGGATTACCCAATGCCTTTGGTGAATATGATGAAACTCCCGAGCAAATGGCCCTAGTTATTCAGGAGTTTGCCGAGGCAGGCTATTTGAATATTGTAGGTGGCTGTTGTGGTACTACTCCAGATCATATTAAAGCTATAGCTGAAAAAGTAAGTTCGTTGCCCCCTCGTATTATTCCTCAAATACCTAAGGCTTGTCGTCTTGCGGGATTAGAGCCGTTAAACATTGATAGAAAATCCCTATTTGTTAATGTGGGAGAACGCACTAACGTAACTGGTTCGGCTAAATTTGCCCGATTAATTCGGGAAAATAATTACATGGAAGCCTTAGACGTAGCTCGTCAACAAGTAGAGGCTGGAGCGCAAATTATAGATATTAATATGGATGAGGGCATGTTAGATTCTCAGGCTGCTATGGTAACTTTTTTGAACCTAGTAGCTTCTGAACCTGACATTGCACGCGTCCCCATTATGCTAGACTCTTCTAAATGGGAAGTGATAGAAGCAGGTTTAAAGTGTATTCAAGGAAAGGGGATAGTTAACTCTATTAGTTTAAAAGAAGGGATAGAGCCTTTCATCCAGCATGCTAAGCTATGCAAAAAGTATGGTGCTGCAGTAATAGTTATGGCCTTTGATGAGGAGGGGCAAGCAGATACAGAGCAGCGCAAAAAAGCAATTTGTAAACGTTGTTATGATATATTGGTTAATGAGGTTGGATTCCCTCCACAAGATATTATCTTTGATGCCAACATTTTTGCAGTGGCGACAGGTATTGAAGAACATAACAATTATGCTGTAGATTTTATAAATGCCTGCGCTTATATAAGAGATAAGCTACCCTACGCATTGAGTTCTGGGGGTGTTTCTAATGTTTCTTTTTCTTTTCGAGGTAATAACTCTGTAAGGGAAGCTATTCATTCTGTATTTCTATACTATGCTATCAAACATGGCTTATCAATGGGCATAGTAAATGCTGGACAATTAGCTATTTATGATGATATTCCTCAGGAATTACGAGTAAGAGTGGAAGATGTCATTCTTAATCGTACTACTACTGGTACTGAAGCCTTATTAGAGATAGCTGAAAAATATCGCGGTGAAACAGCAATTAAAGAAGTGGAAACAGAAGAATGGCGTAATTTACCTGTAGAAAAACGCTTAGAGTATGCGCTTGTTAAAGGTATTACTGCTCATATATTGGAAGATACAGAGGAGTGCCGTATTAAAGTAAACAAACCTATTGATGTTATTGAAGGGCCATTAATGGCTGGTATGAATGTAGTAGGTGATCTATTTGGGAATGGTAAAATGTTTTTACCGCAAGTAGTTAAATCTGCTAGAGTGATGAAACTATCAGTTGCTCACTTAATACCTTTTATAGAGGCGGCAAAAGAAGGCCAAAGAGAAACTAAAGGTAAAATATTAATTGCTACCGTTAAAGGTGATGTTCACGATATAGGAAAAAATATTGTGGGTGTCGTGCTAGGTTGTAATGGTTATGATGTAATAGATCTTGGAGTTATGGTGCCTTGTGAAAAAATCCTGCAAACTGCCATAGCTGAGAAGGTCGATATTATCGGATTGTCGGGGTTGATTACACCATCTCTAGATGAAATGGTGCATGTAGCTAAGGAAATGCAGCGACAAGGATTCAATATTCCTCTTATGATAGGTGGCGCCACTACCTCTAAGGCGCATACAGCAGTTAAAATTGAACCACAATATGCCAATGATATTGCTATTTATACTTCAGATGCATCCCGTGCTGTTGGAGTGGCCACCCAGTTATTATCGAAAGAAATGAAGCCAGATTTGGTAGCTAAGACCCGCCAAGAATACCAGCAAATTAGGGCTAGAATAAATAATCGCAATATGCAGGTCAATTATTTGTCCTATGAAGAGGCTATAGCTAATAGGCCACAACTGGATTGGCAAAATTTTAAAGCGACTAAACCACAATTTATAGGTGTTAAAGTAATGGATAATATTCCTTTAACAACGCTAATAAACTATATAGATTGGACACCTTTTTTTATCTCTTGGGAGCTTGCTGGTAAATATCCCCGTATACTGACTGATGAAGTGGTAGGTAAAGAAGCTACTAAGTTATTTAATGATGCTCAGCAGATGTTGAACAACTTAGTTAACAATAACTTTATTAAGGCTCATGCAACCTTTGGTTTTTGGTTAGCTAATCAAGTCAATCATGATGATATTGAGTTATGTGATGAGCAAGGTCATCAGGTGGCTATGTTACATCATTTAAGACAACAACAAATTAAAGCGGAAGGTACTAAGAGCTATTCACTAGCAGATTTTATCGCCCCTAAAGAGACAGATAAAGTTGACTATTTAGGTGGTTTTATTGTGACTACAGGATTAGGCGAGAGTGAATTGGTTGCACAGTATGAGGCTAATAAAGATGATTATAATGCAATTATGGTTAAGTCTTTGGCTGATCGTTTAGCTGAGGCTTGTACTGAGTGGCTACATGAACAGGTGCGTAAAGTTTATTGGGGTTATAATAAAGCAGAATCATTGGATAATGAAGCTTTAATTAAAGAACAATATCAAGGAATAAGGCCAGCTCCTGGTTATCCAGCCTGTCCAGATCATACTGAGAAAAAAACACTTTTTAACTTGTTAGATAAAAATGGCCAAAGTAAGGTAGTTTTAACTGAAAGTTTTGCAATGTGGCCAACCTCTTCAGTTAGTGGCTGGTTCTTTGCAAATCCACAGGCTAAATATTTCGGTGTAGGAAAAATTTATAAGGATCAAGTGATTAGTTATGCTAAACGAAAAGGCTTATCTGTTGAAGAAGTAGAGCGCTGGTTAGCTCCTAATTTGGCATATGATGGCTAATAATATTTTTATTTTAATTAATTATTAAATTTTGAATGTGCTAGCTCTAACTATTAGCTCAGGCTGAAAAGTAATAGAGCTTATTACATCACCTCTAATTCTTTGAATAAGTGTTTGCATTGCATAATAACCCATTTTATACATAGGAGATTTTATAGTTGTTAGAGGAATAGGTAAATTAGCCGCTACTTGAGTATCATTATAACCTACAAGAGAAATGTCTTTTCCTATTATAATACCTTTGCGAGAAGCTGCTGCCATAATTCCTACTGCCATAAAATCATTTACTGAGAAAATAGCCGTAGGTAGTTTAGATAGAGGTTGATTAAATATTTGCTCGCCCAATAGGCTGCCTGCCTCTACATCAATGGCGCCAGGAATAATATTGCGTTTTGGAATTTGAATACCTTGCGCCTTATAAAAGTCTGCAAAACCTTTGGTTCTATCTTTTCCTGTGCTAGCATAGAGTTGGCCAGCAGCTATTAGAATCTTAGTGTGACCTAACGAAAATAAATGCTGGGCAGCTAAGCGGCCACCTTCTAAGTCATCACAAGTTACTGCACAATAATCCTCAACATGGCGACTCACTAGCACAAAAGGAATATTTTTTTCAGTTAATTCTTTTAATAGTTTAGGTGATTGACGTAAATGAATATCAGCAATAATTAAACCATCCACATGTCGATAGATTGCTTGTTCAGCTAATGCTCGTTGACGTTTTGTATCTTCATAGGTATTTGAAACAAATGTAATGTAGCCCTGCTCAATAGCCGCTTTTTCAATGCCTTCATAAACTGTAGCTAACACATAATCTGAAAGGCGTGGTACTAGTACAGCTATTTCTTTAGATCTATTTGTTCTTAAACTAAGAGCATGAGGATTAGGCCTATAACCTAATTGCTTGGCAAATTGCCGAATTTTTCTAACAGTTTCTTTAGAGGCAGCATTATAAGCTATTTCATCAGAGCTATTAAGAACGCGAGAAACAGTAGAAATATGCATATTAAACTGTTTAGCAATAGCTTTTAAGGTAACAGGTTTTATATTTGTCATCTTGCAATAACTATTTGTTTTTTAGTGTAAATTATTAGTTATAAGTTTAACAGATATTTAATCATAGTGATTGACAATATTATTAAATTTTGTTTATATAGAACAAACGTTTGGGTATTTTTTTGATGATAACACAAACGATTGCTTAAGGGATTATTTTTTCATGATACTTCTATTGACTCTTAGAAATTATATTGATAATGGAACTATTGCTTTTGCATTAGCATATATTACTAAAGAGTATAAGATAGATAGGATTAAATGGGGGATATATTAGGTTATTTTGGCTATAAATACCTATTTGGAGCTATTGTGGGTAGCATCTTAGCAGATGCATTTGGTCCCAAAAAAGTATGGTTAGTGGTTGGAGGGGCTTGGTCTATTTCGAAATTTTAACTGTTTATAAGGGAAATATAGGTTTAGCTGTTATGGGAGAATCAGTTTTAGTAGGCTTTGCAACTAATAGAACTCTTTTCGGTCTTTCTGAAGGCCCTGCTTATGTGGTGATTAATAAAAGCTTAGCTAATTGGGTAATACCTAAACAACGTCGGCTTATAGTAGGCTTTAGGCTATTAAGTACGCCACTTAGAGCATTATTAACAGCATCTATAGCGATTGGTTTGTTGGTCTTATCAACTAATTGGCAGTTCATATTTATAGTACTAGGCCCAAGAGGCTTTCTGATGTTAATTGTATTTATATATTTTTCACCGATAAGCTTAAGCAAAAGCATTAAATTTCTCAGCAAGAAATGGATTTTTTGTTGCTAATGGACTAGTTGTTAAAAGTCAGCTAGTTAATGTAAAGCAATGATTGCTTGGGTAAGCACTTGTTTCACAATTGTCATAGGGGGATATTTTTCATATTGATTATTAAAAAGAACTGGTAGTTTGAGAATTGCTCATAGCATTTTTGCTGCTGTTGGTTTTCTCTATACAATGCTCTGGTTCTTAACTATTTCACAAGCTAAAACTGTATTTAAGTTTATTGCTTTAATGAGCCTAATTAAGGCACTTAACTCATTTTATTGGACCGTCATCATAGATACTTCACCTGCCAGTAGAACAGGTACTTTCATAAGCATGACTTACTTCTTTGTCAATATTGCTTCTGTTGTTGATTCTACCCCAACTGGTGTGTTAACGACTCAATACGGTTATTTATCTATGTTTTTGGCTGCCGACATAGTTACTGCTATAGGGATGGTTGCTATGTCATTTGTTGGTCCATGTGTTGGGCCTGTTTTAAAGAAGAGTATAGGTTAAAAGATGGAAAAATTGCATAAAATCAATGGTATGCCGGCTGGTTTTTTTTTGGGGAAATCAGCAGTACAACTAGTTAAAGATATAAAGGATCATAAAAATACAGCTGTCCAATTAACTGAAATTGCGTTAAACGAAATTGAACGTTTAAACCCTATATTAAATGCTTTTGTTGCTATTGATCGTGAAGATGCAATTCAGCAAGCAGTAGTCTTAGATAATTTACAACAAAGAGGCGAACCATTGGGGCCTTTACATGGTATTCCCATTGCGGTAAAAGATCTGATTTTTACTAAAGGTTTAGCGACTAAGGCTGGTTCAAAATATCATATAGGTGATGATAAAACACTTGATGCACAATGTATTAATCAGCTTAGATCATATTGTGAAGTTATCATTGGTAAGACTTTAACCCATGAATTTGCTTATGGCCCTACGGGCGATAGATCGGCTCAAGGAGCTTCTTTAAATCCTTGGGATTTAACTTGTATAACGGGGGGATCTAGTGCAGGGAGCGCCTGTGCGGTGGCAGCAGGTATGGTGCCTTTAGCTATTGGTACTGATACAGGAGGTTCTATTCGCATTCCTTCAGCATTATGTGGTGTGTTAGGTTTTAAACCATCTGCTCATGTAGTTAGTACTGATGGAGTTTATCCGCTTGCGAGCACCTTTGATCATGTTGGACCTATTGCTAACAATATAGCAGATATCTGTGTAGCGTTCGAAGTACTAAAAGTTTCTCAAGTTAGTAAGCCTTTAAATAATCAAGGTAAGAAAGTTGCTTGGATAGATCCTAAAACATTTGGTCAGATAGATAAAGCTATTGCTGAACAAGTTTACAATTATGCTGAGCAACTATCAGGCTCTATGTTAGACGCAACTCAAACAATGGCTTCTATTCTACAAGAAGTACAGCAATGTTATTTCCCAATTCAAAGTGCTGAGGCTGCCTCCGTACATATACATCGTATAAACACTGAACCACAAGTTTTTGATAAGGAGGTTCTAGAGCGATTACAAGATGCTGCTCATATAAAAGGCTGGGAATATATAACAGCTCTTGAGAAGTTAGATAAATTGATAGTAGCTGCTCTTGAATGTTTTGAGCAATACGACTTCATTATGATGCCGACGGTTGGCATTACTGCTCCTAAATTACAACAACGAGATATCGTAATAAATAATCAAGCAGATAAAGTTAGAGATAGTTTACTAAGATTAACAAACCCATGGAATGCTTTAGGTTTTCCTGCTATCACAGTTCCAATAGGGACTTATCAAGGTTTACCTATTGGTCTACAGATTATAGCTAAGCTAGGTGCTGATAATTTATTATTAAATTTTGTAACTCAACTCTTCAAAAACAACTAGTTTGTCCTTTGTTACCCTCCTTTGTTTAGTGGGTGGGTAACATTTTTTATTGCTTTATATTGGAAGATAAGATTAGTGTAGGCAATTTAAAAATAAAATAGAGAAATAATTTACTATAGCAATAAATTAAGGATTTTGTATCTTATAACTATTTAATGTTGAAAAGTTATTTCATAATAAGTATTTGCCAATGATTATTGGTTTATTCTTGCCATTTAAAATTCGATTTGAAACCTATAA
>CALYQH010000051.1 GCA_945283395.1 uncultured Ventosimonas sp.
TTAGTGTAAATAATCCATTTCATAGTGAATAGCAAAAATATAGATAAAGTGGTTATAAATGATAGCATACAAAATTAGTGGTAATTTTAATAGAGATTTTGTAATATTCTTAGCTTACGCTATTCATGATAAATTAAAATTGCTACTGTTTAGCATAAGAATAGTAATATACGTAAAGCTTAATACCTATCATCACTTGTTATATAAAATTTCTTATGGTTATGTTGATCATTGAATATAACAGAAAATAAGCTTTAAATTGTGTAACCATACGAACTAAACATGGTATTTACTAATAAGTAAATTTATTAATATTAACAAAAAAGCTAACACTAAATTCATGTTAATTTTAAGCCATTAATTAGTTATTTTTGAGGAGAAACAATTTTGACTGAAAATAACAAAGTTACCCAAAATAATCATTATCATAATATCAATCTTAAAGGAGGTCTCAAATCTCGTCATTTAACCATGATGTCTATTGCTGGGGTAATTGGCGGAGCATTATTTGTTGGTTCTGGCAATGCAATTGCTACGGCAGGGCCCGCGGTCATTTTAGCTTACTTGGGAGGAGGTGTTCTTGTTGTTTTAGTTGCACACCCTGATACAGGATCATTTTCGACCTATGCAGATAGAGCTATTGGGCGCTGGGCTGGTTTTACAATTGGCTGGTTATATTGGTATTTTTGGGCGTTACTGATGGGCTGGGAGGCTTTTGTTGCAGGGAAAATTCTGAGTTCTTGGTTTCCCATGATTCCGGTTTGGGGATTCGCACTAATAGTTGCAGTTTCACTTATCATTGTGAATTTCATGAATGTACGAAGCTATGGGGAATTTGAATTTTGGTTTGCTTTAATTAAAGTAATTGCTATCGTATTATTTATCATCGTTGGTTGTTTGGCTATTTTTCACATCTGGCCCTGGGGAACTGCTAGCGGACTATCTCAACTAACGGCTATGGGTGGTTTTATTCCAAATGGATGGCAAACGGTAGTGGTAGCTTTATTAGGGGTTATGTTCGCTTTTTTAGGTGCCGAAATAGTCACAGTAGCTGCCGCAGAGTCTGCTGATCCTAGCAAAGAAATTGTTAAAACAACTAAATCGGTAGTTTGGCGTATTTGTTTATTTTATGTAGGTTCTATTTTCATTGTCGTTGCATTAGTGCCTTGGAATGATCCTTTATTGAAAGATGCTACATGGGGTTCTTATAGGGTTACGTTAGAGGAATTGGGTATTCCTTACACAGGACTTATCGTTAATTTTATAGTATTAACCTCTGTTTGCAGTTGTTTTAACTCAGCTCTTTATACTTGTTCTCGAATGCTTTACTCTTTATCAAAAAGAGGCGATGCACACCGTATTATGCAAATAACAGGACAGAAGACCGGCACTCCTTTTGTAGGGGTACTTATTTCGAGTATTTTTACTTTTGTCGCTATATTTTTAGCAGCTTTTCAGTGGATGAATATTTATGATGTATTAATGCAAGCAACTGGAACTATCGCCTTGTTAGTATATTTAGCTATTGCTTTTTCCCAATTGAATATGCGCCGAAAATTAGAAGCGGAAGGTAGAGAAATTAAATTGAAAGTATGGCTCTTCCCTTGGTTAACTTATGGAGTTATTGCTTTTATACTTCTCTCTTTTATAGTGATGTTGATTGAAGGCACTTATTTTTATGAGGTTGTTTATACTTGGATATTAGCTATTGTTATTGTGATGATGGGTATTGTTGCACAACTATTTAATATAGGCACTAAGGGGTTGGCTAGCCAGCAATAAAGTGCAAACTTTAGGAAAGCCCTATTAAAATATAGGGCTTCTAAGAAAGGTTAATGCGGATTTTTCTTTGGAAAGATAAAACTAGCTAATATTCCAATAATTAAAACCCCTAGTACTACATACAGGCTGGCAATAGGCTTAATGTCATAGTCTATTTTCCAGACTTGGTTTGCCGCATTTAGTGCTAATTTAAATGCAATAAAAAATAACAGCGCAATGATAGCTTTCTCTAAATGAATAAGATAATGGCGTAATGTTTCTAATACAAAATAAAGCGTTCTTAATCCTAAAATAGCAAACATCATAGCAGAATAAACTATTAAAGGCTCTCGGCTTACAGCAATAATAGCAGGAACACTATCAAAGGCAAACATAACATCAGATAATTCAATTACTGCTAAGCATAAAAATAACGGTGTCGCATAAATAGCCCCTTTTTTTACATCGAATTGGAAGTTTTTATTATCTGCTTTTGCTAATTCTGCTGATACTTTTTTGCTACTGATGAAAAATTTATGACCTACAATTTTGGGATAAACTGGAAAGAAATGCCGTACTATTCTATTAGCAAAGTGGTTTGAATAATCAGTAACTTCTTCTTTATTCTCTTTTTTGTTAAGCATCATAATAGCCGTCCAAGCTACTATAATTGCAAATGCTATTTCAACCCAAGGACCAAGTGATAATAATTCTGTGCCAATAGCTACAAAGATTCCTCTGAAAATAATGGCACCAATGACTCCTAAATAAAGTATTCGATGTCTATAAATCTCAGGTATTTTGAACCAAGAAA
Source organism: uncultured Ventosimonas sp. (assembly GCA_945283395.1). Taxonomy (GTDB): domain Bacteria; phylum Pseudomonadota; class Gammaproteobacteria; order Pseudomonadales; family Pseudomonadaceae; genus Entomomonas. The sequence goes on from CALYQH010000051.1 coordinate 2,576, forward strand.
ATATAGCCATCAAAACAAATAGATTATCTATTGACAGTACTTTTTCGAGCGCATAACCTGTTAGAAAGAGGGTAGCTACCTCCGCATTGTGATGAATATAGAGAAAAACAGCAAAACTTAGCGAAATAGCTATCCAAAAGATTGACCATAATACTGCATTCTTAAGTCCTATAGGCTTATCGCTATGGTGTGCCAATAAATCTATTAATAAAGCAACAATAGCTAAAGTGATGAAAACAGTAACTGTCTCAATTGGAAATCCTATGTTGGTTTGTGTCATGAATGTATAAAGCCTATAAATTATGATATTAAGTAAAATGGGGTCAATTATAAATTTATAATAAGTTTTTAGCAGTCTATATATAGTATAGGATGTAAAAAAGATGTTATTTTTTACAAAAGATTATCTATCTGATACTGTATTAACCTAATTTATTAAATGGACATAAATGACAAATGATCTTCATGAAGGTTTCAATTTAATTCGAGAAAAGGTTTATAAAGTGACAATTAAACAACAGGATAATAAGCAAACAGAAGAGCAATTAAATAGGCATTTGAGCAATCGACATATTCAGCTTATTGCTATTGGTGGAGCTATAGGTACAGGTCTTTTTATGGGGTCAGGTAAAACTATCCATTTAGCAGGCCCGTCAATTTTATTAGTGTATATTATTATAGGTTTAATGTTATTTTTTGTAATGAGAGCAATGGGCGAACTACTGCTCTCTAACCTAAAATATAAGTCTTTTATAGATTTTACTACTGATTTACTAGGTCCTATGGCAGGGTTTTATATAGGTTGGACTTATTGGTTATGTTGGATAGTTACAGGTATTGCTGATTTAGTAGCTATAGCTAGTTATGTACAATATTTTGCTCCCTACTTAGCACCTTGGATTCCAGCGGTCTTTTTTGTTTTATTTTTCTTATGCTTTAATCTATTGACTGTGAAATTATTTGGAGAGCTAGAGTTTTGGTTTGCTATTATCAAAGTAGTAGCTATTGTGGCTTTAATTATTGTCGGGCTAGGTTTTATTGTTTATGGTTTTACTACTCCTTCGGGGATTAAGACTAGTCTTGCTAATATATGGAATGATGGTGGCTTTTTTCCTACAGGATTTACAGGATTTATTGCCGGTTTTCAGATAGCAGTATTTGCCTTCGTGGGCGTCGAACTAGTTGGTACTACAGCAGCAGAGGCACATAATCCAATCAAAACATTACCTAGAGCCATTAATGCTATTCCCATTCGGATTATCCTATTTTATGTGCTTTCATTAGCTGTTATTATGAGTGTAATGCCTTGGCGAGCAATCGACCCTAACCAAAGTCCATTCATTAAATTGTTTACTTTTGCAGGAATACCTATTGCCGCTACTTTAGTCAATTTTGTAGTACTTACGTCGGCAGCTTCTTCTGCTAATAGTGGTATCTATTCAACTAGTCGTATGTTATTTGGTTTAGCTCTTACTAGAAAAGCGCCTAAACTATTTGGCAAGTTATCAAGGACCGCCGTTCCCGCAACAGGTTTATTGTTTTCTTGTATTTGTTTATTACCAGCAGCTATCATCTTGTATTTTAATAATAAAGATATCATGCATGCGTTTACGCTGGTGACCACTATGTCTACTATTTTATTTATTTTTGTATGGGGATTAATAATCTGTTCTTACCTAGCTTATCGTTTAAAAAGACCGGCTTTGCACGCCTCATCTTCTTATAAGATGCCTTGGGGATTATTAACCAGTGGGTTCTGCTTAGTCTTTTTTGCAGCATTGTTAGTTGCGCTGGCATTCAAAGAAGATACCCGATTGGCACTTACCTATAGTCCCCTTTGGTTTATTTTGTTAGGTATTGCTTATTTATCTATTCCAAAGTCTATTAAAGCTAACTGGCATAGTTTAACGCAACAAGAATTCTCTGCTGAGGACTAGTATGCTAGTTTAATATAGAGGCTTTTTAATTAGTATGCTAGCTATTGATTAAATAGTAGTTTATTAAATTGCTCAATAAGTTAACTAGGTATGATTATTAACGATCTGGATATTTCAGGTAAGCTATTATAAAAAATTAGTGCTGCTTAGGAGTAATTGTTCTTATAACTTGTTTGCAATATCTTGTGAAACAGCCTTTAACAACAAGTAAGTAGCTGATAGAATAGAGAATAGACAAAAGCACCTTGCTGCTAGACTTATCAATAAATATCATTTATAAACATAGCAGCTAATAAAAAAGCACCCTAAGGTGCTTTTTTGTACGAATATAATAAAACCTATTAACGTTTTGAGTATTGTGGACGTTTACGTGCTTTACGTAGACCCACTTTCTTACGTTCCACTTCACGAGCGTCACGAGTTACATAACCCGCTTTGCGTAATGCGCTACGTAAGGTTTCATCATAGTCAATTAATGCCCGGGTGATACCATGACGAATAGCCCCAGCTTGACCGCTTACACCACCACCTTGAACCGTTACATAAATATCAAAGTTTTCGGTGTTTTCAGTAAGCTCTAAAGGTTGGCGAACAACCATACGAGCAGTTTCGCGACCAAAGAAATTATCTAAGTCACGATTATTGATAGAAATTTTACCAGTGCCTTTGCGTAAAAATACACGTGCAATGGCAGTTTTGCGACGACCTGTACCGTAGTTTTGAGCTGACATAATCAATCCTGCCTATTAAATTTTCAATTCTTGGGGTTGTTGAGCGGTATGAGGGTGTTCAGTACCCTTATACACTTTCAGCTTACGATACATAGCACGTCCTAATGGATTCTTAGGTAGCATACCTTTTACAGCTGTTTCAATAATACGTTCTGGTGCTTTGATAACTAATTTTTCAAAACTAATTTCTTTTATACCACCAGGAAAACCAGAATGTGAGTAGTATTTTTTATCAGTAGTTTTGGCACCAGTTACTTTCACTTGCTCAGCATTGATAACAACAATGTAATCACCAGTATCAACATGAGGAGTATATTCAGGTTTATGTTTGCCACGTAGGCGTGATGCGATTTCAGTCGCTAGACGACCCAACGTTTGCCCTGCAGCATCAATAACAAACCAGTCACGTTTAACAGTTTCTGGCTTTGCACTAAAAGTTTTCATTCTTTATAGCCTCAAGACCGCATAAAAAGACGGCGGATATTACTAAAAATGGGTTAAAAGTACAATACCACCCATTGCAACGCTTTGTGGGGTCGGGGTATAGCGTGCATGGAAGCAATCAATCATTATTGAAGCAAAGCTAGGCACTATGCTTCAATAGCGCAGGTTTTATAAATCCCTGCTAAAATAGCCGTATAATTATCCAGATTATCAGGAAAATAGCAAGTAAATTTTTCTGGTTGCAATGGATAGTGCGTTTTTAGCCATTTAACTGATACTTTAAAAATGATTCTGTAATTTTTGGATGGCTATCATAAATAGTTTCAAGTTTTGGGCAATACCATAAACTAGCAGGAGTAACTGTCCGTCTTTGCCAAGGAATTTTACCAAAAAACCAAAGTTTCCAGAAAATTAAATCTGCCTTAGGATTCGTTTGAAGAAGTTGACTGAAAGTTTCTATTTTGCCCAGTTCAATATTAACTGCTGCTTTATAAATTTCATAGACAAATTTAGAACAAAATTGCCTCTTAGAATCATATTTAAAACCGGTATGGTAAAATATGTTAAGACGACCTGGGACTTGACTAAAAATAGCCAGTTTTTGTCGATCTGTGAGAGTTTGTTTAAGACGTTTTATGGCGACATGGTTATGGTGTGATCTATTAACAAATTTGGTTAAGCTAGTAGTTTGAGAGAGAGGTACTTTACTTTCAGCCACTATATAATCGCTTCCATCATATCCTACTATAATACCTACATGGTTACTCCAGCATAGCGAAGCTCTGGAGATATTTTCAAATAAAAAAGCTGCCACACAGGTAAAAACAATATCCCCTATCTCTAATGGTGGGTAATGATTTTTTAATGATGGCATAATTACTCCCTAATTATTTATTAATGTTCTAGGGTAAAAGTATGCAATTGTTTATACTGTTAAACAATAACTAAGAAATATTCTGTAATTAATGTAGTGGAGCATTAAAAACGTATCGAAAGGTTAATGTTTACTAAATAAATGGAAGAATATATGTATATTTATCGACTAGTCTTATTGTTGATGGTTATTATTTATTTGTTGTCACCTAGTATCATGGATTGGTGGGTGGTTGATGATGGTAGATGGTATAAGCCATATTTATTTTGGTTCATTACTATTATTGCCACTATGCTGTTACAGGGAAAACATGATGTTGATGAATTATAGTGTTGGCTATCTTGTAATTATTAGCGTTCTATACTTATTAATGCTTTTTAGTATCGCATGGCTTTCAGAAAATACTAAAATTAGTAGTAAATTAACTAAGCATCCTATTATTTACGTTTTATCCTTAGGTGTTTATAACAGCGCTTGGGCTTTTTATGGCATGATAGCCTTAGTCAAGCACTATGGGTATGGTTATCTAGCCATAGGATTAGGCTTTACAGGGGCTTTTTTATTGATGCCCGTCCTGATGTATCCTATTTTGAAATTAACCCAAACATATCAGCTTTCTTCATTAGCTGATTTATTTTCATTTAGGTTTCGTAGCCGTTGGGCAGGCGTATTAACTTGTATTTTTATGCTGATAGCTATGTTACCTCTGATAGCACTGCAAATAAGAGCTGTAACCGAATCTATTACACTTTTAACGCATCATACTACGTCTCATTGGATTTCTTTAATTTTTTGTAGTTTATTAGTTATTTTTGCGGTACTGTTTGGTTCTAGACAAGTTTCCATTAGAGAAAAACGAACTGGGTTAGTGATGGCCATCGCCTTTGAATCAGTGGTTAAGCTATTAGTTTTTCTAATTATTGGTGGTTACATTGTTTATAGCGGTTTTGGTGGTTTTACAGAGCTAAATGCTTGGCTAAATGACCATAAGGAAGTATTGGTCACCTTAAAAACGCCTTTGCAAGAAGGCCCTTGGCGTGCCCTTTTGTTATGCTTTTTTGCGGCTACTGTTGTTATGCCACATATGTTTCATCTTACGTTTACTGAAAATGTAACTCCTAAAGCTTTAATGATTGCTAGCTGGGGAGCGCCACTATATTTATTAATAATTGCTTTTTGTGTGCCTATCATTTTTCTAGTGTCAGTAATGCAAGGTTCCACAATTAATCATGAATTTTATATTTTAGCAATAGGAGTAGATGATAATAATCAATGGTTGTCTTTAGTTGCTTATATAGGGGGATTAGCAGCGGCAAGTGGCTTGATAATTGTTTCAACAATTGCGTTATCGGGGATGATATTGAATCACCTAGTATTACCTTTTTACACCCCCACTGCAAAAATTAATATTTATCGCCAGTTAAAAGGATTAAGAAGAACATTAATAGGTATTATTATTTTATTAGGTTATTTATTTTATTTGGTGGTGAAAAAAAATTAATCTAATAATGAGCTAGGTATTACTGCCTTTAGTGCTACATTGCAGTTTATTCCTGGCGTTTTAGGTTTATTATATTGGAAACTGGCTAATAAAAAAGGCTTTATAA
>CALYQH010000052.1 GCA_945283395.1 uncultured Ventosimonas sp.
CAACTACCATCAGGTACTACATCCTCTGGCAAAATCACTGGTAGTTGATCTTCAGCCACCGGCACATCACCACAGCAATCACAATGCACGATAGGAATAGGACAGCCCCAATAACGTTGTCTGCTTATGCCCCAATCTCTCAATCTGAATTGAGTTTTGGCTTCACCTAATTGTTTGGCTTGTAAGGCATTAGCTATGGCATTGAAGGCTTGCTCAAAATTAAGGCCATTAAATTCCCCTGAATTAATTAACGTTCCGTGCTGTGCATAAGCATCTTGCCAAGGGGCAGGCACATCACCCCCTGCGCTGGTTTGAATAACCGCTTTAATAGGTAAATGATATTTCTGGGCAAAGGCATAATCCCGTTCATCATGGGCAGGCACTGCCATCACCGCCCCTTCCCCATAACTCATTAAAACATAATTAGCTACCCATACGTTAAGTTTATCCCCTGTTAAAGGATGTTTAACATATAGTTTAGTAGCCATACCCTCTTTTTCTTGAATAGCTAAATCAGCTTCAGACACACCACCTTTTTTACATTTTTCAATAAAGGCTTGTAAAGCAACATCATCTTTAGCTGCTTGGCTAGCCAATGGATGCTCAGCAGCTACTGCTACATAAGTAGCTCCCATTAAAGTATCAGGTCTAGTGGTAAATACTTTTAACTGCCCCGCGTAACCTATAGTTGATTCATCATAAGGAAAACGTATTTCCATGCCTTTAGATTTACCAATCCAATTACGTTGCATGGTTTTAACTTGCTCTGGCCAGCCTGGCATCTTGTCTAAATCGTCTAGCAACTCTTGGGCATAAGCGGTAATTTTAAAATAGTACATAGGAATTTCGCGCTTTTCTACCACTGCTCCCGAGCGCCAACCCTTGCCATCTATTACTTGCTCATTAGCTAACACCGTTTGATCAACGGGATCCCAATTAACGGTACCATTTTTACGGTAAATAATGCCTTTTTTGAATAATTTAATAAATAACCATTGCTCCCAACGATAATAATCAGGTTTACAGGTTGTCACTTCCCGCGACCAATCTATGGCTAATCCAAGACTTTTTAATTGCTTTTTCATATAAGCAATATTGTCATAAGTCCATTTAGCTGGCGCTACCTGATGCTTCATAGCTGCATTTTCAGCAGGCATTCCAAAAGCATCCCACCCCATAGGTTGCAGAACATTTTTTCCCAGCATACGTTGATAGCGACTAATTACATCGCCAATAGTATAATTACGTACATGTCCCATATGCAGCTTACCACTAGGATATGGAAACATAGACAGACAATAATACTTTTCTTTATCCTTACGTTCAGTAGCTAAAAAAGATTGGTTTTGTTCCCAATAATCTTGAGCCTTTTGTTCAATCTCTTGGGGTAAATAATGTTCTTTTATCATGATAATTTAAATCAATGTCAGTTAACTGTTCTAAACTGCTTAGCATACAATAGTTATTAATAGATAAAAAGCTAAAGAAGAATTTCTATTAATAAATTCTTGCTTATTATGTTATTTATTAATCCACCTTAAGCAAGGCATTCATAATCTATTATAACTAAGGCAGAAGTATCAAACATACGAGCTGCTATCTTACAAATAAGAGAATTAACTTTAGCGTTAATCCTCTTTCACTATTAGCTTATGCCATTATAAACTTATTATTTCTTTTTAAGCTGTTTAGCATTGGCAAAAAGTGCTGCCATCGCATTATTAACAAGGGCTGTTTTAGCTTTGGGGGTTACCTTATGGGAGTTATTCTTCCCTTTCAAATCTGGTTTATGGCTAGCATTACTCTCTATTTTTTGGCCCGGCGTGTCACCTAATCTCATAGACAGTGCTATACGATGACGGTCAATATCCACTTCCATTACTTTAACCTTTACTATATCTCCAGCCTTCACTACGCGGTGCGGGTCTTTCACAAAGGTTTCTGCTAAGGCACTGATATGTACTAGACCATCTTGATGTACCCCAATATCTACAAAAGCACCAAAATTAGTCACATTGGTAACTACACCCTCCAACATCATTCCTAATTTAAGATCTTGTAAAGTCTCTACCCCCTCTTGAAACACAGCCGTCTTAAACTCAGGACGGGGATCACGACCAGGTTTATCGAGCTCGCTTAAAATATCAGTCACCGTAGGCAAACCAAAGGTTGTATCTGTAAACTGACTAGGATCTAATTGCTTTAAGAAGGCAGAATCACCTATTAATGAGCTAATATCTTTACCCGTTTGCGTGGCAATACGCTCAACCACAGGATAAGCTTCGGGGTGAACAGCTGACCTATCTAATGGATTATCGCCATTCATTATCCTTAAAAAACCCGCCGCTTGTTCAAATGTTTTTTCTCCTAAGCGACTAACTTTTTTGAGTTCATTACGAGTTTTAAATACACCATTCTCATCCCTATAATTAACAATATTTTGAGCAATAGTGCTATTTAATCCTGAGATACGCGCTAATAAGGCACTTGAGGCAGTATTTACATCCACCCCTACTGCATTGACACAATCTTCTACTACCGCATCCAATGAGCGGGCTATTTTAAGTTGTGACACATCATGCTGATACTGCCCTACGCCGATAGATTTAGGGTCAATTTTAACTAATTCGGCCAAGGGGTCTTGCAATCGACGGGCAATAGATACTGCGCCTCTTAATGATACATCCAATTCAGGAAACTCTTTAGCCGCTAGTTCTGAGGCTGAATACACTGAAGCCCCTGCTTCACTCACTACTATCTTGGTCATTTGAAGGCCGGCATATTTCTTAATCAATTCGGCGGCTAATTTGTCTGTCTCACGGCTAGCCGTGCCATTGCCAATAGAAATTAAATCTACTTGGTGTTTAGCACACAATTTAGCTAAGGTAGCTATACTCTTATCCCACTCATTTCGTGGTGCATGAGGATAAATAGTATCGGTAGCTAATAGTTTTCCCGTAGCATCTACCACCGCCACCTTTACTCCTGTTCTTAAACCGGGATCTAAGCCTAAGGTAGCTCTCGGCCCAGCAGGGGCCGCTAACAATAAATCATGTAAATTACGAGCAAACACGCTGATGGCCCCATCTTCTGCTTGCTCTCTTAACTCACCTAATAAATCAGTTTCAATATGATTATAGAGTTTAACTTTCCAAGTCCAACGCACTACTTCAGCTAACCATTTATCAGCAGCTCTATCTAAATTTTGAATACCATACCAAGCAGCGATCATAGTTTCACAAGGATGACTACTAACAGCCTCATCATCTACTACTAAAGAAATAGATAACACGCCTTCATTACGGCCACGAAAAACCGCTAACGCGCGATGAGAAGGTAATTTTTTTAAAGGTTCATTATAGTCAAAATAGTCGCTGAATTTAGCTCCTTCTTGCGCCTTACCTTCCACCACATGGGCTGTCAACTTAGCTGACTGCTTCATAAAATGACGTAGCTTCTCTAACAGATTAGCATCTTCTGAGAAACGCTCCATCAAAATATATTTAGCACCATCTAAAGCTGCTTTAGTATCCGCTACCCCTTTATCGGCATTAATAAATTGGCTAGCTTCTGTTTCAGGGTCTTTAGTAGGGTTTTCAAACAATAAATCAGCTAAAGGCTCTAAGCCTGCTTCTATAGCAATCTGACCTTTAGTGCGGCGTTTTGGTTTATAAGGAAGATATAAATCTTCCAAACGAGTTTTAGTATCTGCTTGTTCTAACTCAGCTTGCAACTCAGGCGTTAATTTACCCTGTTCTTCAATGCTAGATAAAATAGTCGCTCTACGTTCATCTAACTCCCTTAAATAACGTAATCGTTCTTCTAATAACCTTAACTGTGTATCATCTAAACTACCTGTCACTTCTTTTCTATAACGAGCGATAAAGGGTACTGTAGCACCTTCATCTAACAATGCCACCGCGGCAGCTACCTGATTAGCAGAGACCTTGCCTGTAGGTAATAAAGATAATTCTTCAGCAATACGCATATTAAGACTATTCATCATTCTCTTATAATAACCACACCAATAAAAAGCCGCTAGTATAACAACCAGTGTCGCTAATCTCTAATAAATTTATAAGTCTCTAAGCTAGAACTATTTTCCCTTAATAACTTTTACCTTGCTAATGTTTACTAACTACCTGTTAAGAAATGGTAACTTTATGTTCTGACTGTTCCAAGCACAGCATATGGCTAATGGATTTTGATTAAGCTAATTAACATATTTTTTTGTTTTATTTCTTTCTATATGAAAACTATCCAAAAAACCAATAACATACTAAAATAGAAGCTATAATGCCTACTATATCACAAAATAGAGCGCAACCTACCGCATGGCGTACTTTTTGAATACCTACTGAGCCAAAATAAACGGCTAATACATAAAAAGTTGTTTCAGTACTGCCCTGCATAGTAGCAGCAACTAATGCTGGAAAACTATCCACTCCATAGTTCTGCATAGTTTCTAACATCATTCCCCTAGCACCACTACCCGAAAATGGCTTTATTAAAGCGGTAGGCAAAGCATCAACAAACCTAGTATCAAGTCCTAATAAATACACTAATTGCCGTAGTAAATCGAGCCCATAATCCAATGCTCCAGACGCTCTTAACACCCCTATAGCACAAAGCATTGCCACTAAATAAGGCAATAAGTTCTTAGCCACATCAAAAGCTTCTTTGGCCCCTTCAATAAAAGCATCATAGACAGCTACCTTACGATACGCTCCTACCATCAAAAATAATAAAATTAAACTAAATAAGGTTAAGTTACCTAATAACGACGAGAAAGTGGCTAAGCTAGTCCCTTTAAGCCCTAATGCGTAAATTAATTGGTTTAACGCATAATAGCTGGTGGATGTTAATCCAACCGATATACAAACAAATAAGCCTAATAGCAGACCTAACCCAGCAAACCAAAGTAACACCACAGAGTCAAACAGCTTTAATCGTTGCATAAAAGCCACACTTAATAATCCTGCTAAGGTAGAAGTACTGGTAGCTAATAAAATAGGCAGAAATACCATGGTAGGGTCTGGTGCGCCCTGTTGTCCCCGAAAAATAAAAATAGTAATAGGTAATAATGTGAGGGAAGAGGCATTAAGTACTAAAAATAAAATTTGCGCATTAGTAGCTACTATTTTACTAGGATTTAATGCTTGTAAAGCTTTCATTGCCTTTAAGCCGATTGGCGTAGCAGCATTATCCAAGCCTAAAGCATTCGCCGTGAAATTAAGGGTAATTAAACCAATCGCAGGATGTCCTTTGGGTACTTCAGGCATTAGACGTTCAAATAATGGCCCTAATACTTTAGCCAATACCTCTATTACGCCAGCCTTTTCTGCTATTTTCAAAATGCCCATCCATAAGGTCAACGTACCAAATAACACTATCATAATATCAACTGACATTTTAGCCATACTAAAGAGGCTATTGACCATTTGAGCAAATACTTCTAGATCGCCACCTAAACAGCGTACTAGTCCTGCCAACGCAGCAATAATAAAAAAGCCTAGCCATAAATAGTTAAGCATTAGGCAATCCTTAATAAAAAGTAATGACAAAGCGTCTAATTATTATCGCATGATTTAGTTAGACAATAATATATAACTATAGCTTTTTTATTAGTTTACACTGCCAAGTTCACTGCCCCTCTGCTAGCAAAACAGGCTATCACAAATACTTTTCCTAAAAACTTAATCTCTCTTGTGAGTTAAGAGCATTAATTAACTATTATACAAGACTCTTCAAATTACCTATTTCACAAAAGCAAGCTGTAATGACAATGAGTTATCTTGCTGTAACAAAAATATTTTAGGCCGCTAAACTATTATCATTTAAACCTTCTTCCTTATAGATTAGTTTAAAAATGAATAAGTTAAATAAATATGCAATCTTTGGCTTCATATTAATATTAACTATATTAGCTGGCTATAGCTATTATTTAAACAATAAGTGGCATAGTACAACTATTAAATTAGACCAAACCACGCAACAACTTAAGAAAAATATAGAAATTAATAATCAACAGCAACATATCATAGCCACACTCGCTCAGCAAAATGAGTTAGCACGTCAATATGTAAATCAAGTATCGGCTTTAAAACAGCAAAATGAACAAGCAATAGAGCAATTACAACAGCAATTTAAGAGAAAACAAAATGACAATAAAACTATTCGTGATTGGTCTTATCAGCCTTTGCCTGATGGCCTGTACTAATAAACCCTTAGTTCAAAGCCAAGTGATAGTAATTAAGCCACCTGTTATAACAAGCTGTAAAAAAATGACAATAACGGATTGTCAGCCTAAAACCAATGGCGAACTCTATCAATGTGCGTTACAAATAATTAAAGAACTAGCCCTTTGTGCAGCCCAAACCGAGGCACTCATTAATTGGCAACATGCAGTTGACCAACCAGCGCAACGATAACAATGTTATACTAATGAGATAGACATCATTAGAGATAACTTATGCACATTTGGATTGATGCCGATGCTTGTCCTAAAGTAGCTAAAGAATTGACTTATAAATTCGCAAAGCAAAGGAACTTAACTGTCACCCTAGTAGCAGGGCAAGGCCAAGTTAAGCCTATGTTTAATTGGGTAAAGCTGATAGTAGTACCTACAGGCATGGATGCAGCCGATAATTATTTGGTAGAACATAGCCAAGCTGGTGATTTAGTGATATGTAGTGATATTCCACAAGCTGATCGCTTAATCAAACAACAGGTAGCCGTGTTAGATCCTAAAGGACGTGAATTCACCATAGACAATATGGCAAATAAACTGGCTATGCGCAATCTTTTCACCGAACTGAGGGATTTAGGGCAAATTAATAGCCAGCAAGCCAGCTATAGTGATAAAGACAAACAAGCATTTGCCAACGCCCTTGACCGATTATTAACAAAGCTTAGCAAACTAACCAAATAGCTAGGAATAGCCAGTAAATAGCCTTTATAATAATCTTCTTAGTACAATCTTCAACAAAGTGATTCTCTGATGGATAATAAATCTCTACCGCTAGTAACTGTAATTATTGCTTCCTACAACCATGCCCACTATATAGAGCAAACTATTGATAGTGTGGTGCAGCAAACTTATCCTCAGATAGAATTATTAGTGATAGATGATGGTTCAAAAGATCACAGTGTAGCGCTTTTAACTCAACTTCAAAAAAAATATGGCTTCGATTTACTCATTCAACAAAACAAAGGGTTATCTCGCACTTTAAATGAGGCTATTGCAAGGGCTAAAGGATCTTTTATTGTCTCTTTTGGATCAGATGATATTATGCTACCTAATCGCATTGCCACCCAAATATCCTACCTCAAAGATAAACCCGAGGTAGGAATTTGCGCCTCTAACATGGATATTATTGATGCAGAAGGTAAACTCTATCCAGATAGTAAACAAAAACATCGCCATGCCCCTTTTCGACGGCTAAATTTTGAAGATGTTTTTTTACAGCGCAAACCCGGTGCTATGGCCGCTACGCTCATGTTTCGTAAAGAAGCACTTGATAAGGTAGGGGGATTTGATCCTAATATTCGCTTAGAAGATGTGTATATCATGCTAGCCATAACCCACGCTGGTTATTTCATGGATATCTTACCTGATGTGCTATCACTTTACCGACAACATGCGACTAATACTTATAAAAATTTACCCTTTATGTTTGATAATGCCTGTATGACTTATGCTCGCTTTAAAGACTCACCTCATTACCAAGAAGTACAAATGCGGATGTGTAATTCTATGTTCTTAAAAAGCGCCGCTAAAGATAAAACATTAGCTAAACGTATATTGAAACAAATTCCCATTAAATACTGGAATAGTAAAACTATTAGGGGACTATTTAGACTTTGCTTTAGTAAAACCGCCAAAAATACCTAACTAACGAGGGGCTTCCCCCCCCTTAATGCTTAATTTTTATCTATTAATAATAATTTTTGTAAATAGACACCATAATTGGTTTTGCATAATTGTTTAGCTCTATGTGCAAGTTGTTCGGCGCTAATCCAGCCCTTTAAATATGCTATTTCTTCAAGACAAGCGATTTTTGCTCCTTGGCGCTTTTCCAAGGTATAGACATAATCACTAGCTTCTAATAACGACTCATGGGTACCACTATCAAGCCAAGCAAAGCCACG
>CALYQH010000053.1 GCA_945283395.1 uncultured Ventosimonas sp.
AACTGTACAACCTTATAAAGTAGGCCCTGATTATATAGATACAGGTTGGCACAAAATAGCTACCGGTAGAGCTTCCTGTAATTTAGATGCTTTTATGGTATCTGATGTAAATTTGAAGTATTTATTTGATTTATATGCCCGCCATGCAGATATAAATATTATAGAAGGCGTAATGGGTCTATATGATGGTTATGGGACAGATCCTTATTATTGTAGTAGTGCTGGTTTAGCTAAAGATTTAACTTGCCCTATTGTATTAGTGGTAGATGGTAAAGCTGTTTCTACCTCTATTGCTGCTACAGTATTAGGTTTTCAAACATTTCAAAAAAATATCCCTATTGTTGGGGTAATTATCAACAGAGTAAATACAGATAGTCATTATCAGCTATTAAAACAGGCTATAGAATCTTATTGTGGCCTTCCAGTTTTAGGTCGCCTACCTAATCTGCCTGAACTTAAGTTACCTGAGCGTCATTTAGGGCTAATGCCAACTGAAGAAATGGCAAATTTGCAAAATTATTGGCAGCAACTCGCTGATAACGTAGAAAAATACATAGAGCTAGATAGACTTATAGCCTTAAGCGAATCTCCTAGGTTAATTGCTACACCGCCAATATTGCCTTGTACTAAGCAATATAAAGGATTGACTTTAGCGTTAGCTGAAGATGAGGCTTTTCATTTTTATTATCAAGCTAATTTAGATTTATTAAGCCAGCTAGGTATTCAGCTAATAACTTTTAGTCCATTACATGATAAAGAATTACCTAAAGCAGATTTAGTTTATATAGGGGGGGGCTTTCCTGAAATATTTGCTGAACAATTAGCTGTTAATCAAACTATGCGTCATTCCATACTTAAAGCCCATCAACAAGGTACGCCAATTTATGCAGAATGCGGTGGCTTGATGTACTTAGGAGGACGATTAAAAACGTTAGAGGGTCAATATTATGATATGGTGGGAATATTAGCAGGTCAAAGTGTTATGAGTAAGGGGTTAAAACGCTTTGGTTATTGTGAAGCAAAAGCTCTTACTAATACATTATTAGCTGCTGAGGGAGAAATATTAAGGGGACATGAGTTTCATCACTCTGAGTTTGAAACTACATTACCTTTTGCGTTTGATCTTTATAAATCGCGGGATAACAAATTAATAAAAACATGGCAAGGTGGTTATCAGGTGGGTAATACACTAGCCAGCTATTTGCATGTTCATTTTTATCAAAATCCAAATATGCTTTGTCATTGGTTAGATAAGGTAACAAAATGAGTTATTTAGTTGCTATTTTACCTATCTTGTTGGGTTTTCTGCTAGATCTTATATTAGGTGATCCGCAGGGGTGGCCTCATCCTGTACGGTGGATAGGTAGTAGTATCACTAGCTTACAAAAATTTATACGTAATTTTTGTGTGACGGATAGAGACCTTAAGTGGGGTGGATTGTGTTTATGGTTAGTGATAGTAAGTGGTACCTTTGCGATTACTTGGCTATTGCTTTACTTAGTAAGCTTATGGTCATGGTGGCTTAATTTTTTTCTGACAACACTATTAACTTATAATATTTTAGCCACTAAATGTTTAAAAGATGCAGCTATAGCTGTTTACCAAGTCCTTAAGCTAGGTACATTGCAAGAAGCGCGTACTCAGCTTTCTTACATTGTGGGCAGAGATACACAGCATTTAGATGAGCAGCAAATATCTCGTGCTGTAGTAGAAACGGTAGCAGAAAATACGGTAGATGGTGTTATTGCTCCATTATTTTATTTATTTATTGGTGGAGTGCCATTAGCTTTGGCTTATAAGGCAATAAATACCTTAGACTCTATGGTAGGTTATCAAACCCCCAAATATAAAGCCATTGGTTATGTTTCTGCCAAAATGGATGACCTTTTTAACTATATTCCAGCACGCTTTAGTTGGTTATTGTTGAGTATGGCTGCAGCTATATTAAAGCTTAATGGTAAGGATGCATTGTTTATAGGTTGGCGTGATAGATACCAACATAAAAGTCCTAATTGTGCTTGGTCAGAAGCTACTGTAGCTGGTGCTTTAGGTGTGCGTCTGGGTGGCCCTAATAATTATTTTGGTGAGTTAGTTGAAAAACCTTGGATTGGTGATGAGAAGCGTAACATCAAATTAGTTGATATTAAAACTACAATTTATCTAATGTACGTATCAGCTGTATTAGCCCTTTTATTATTTACGACTATTTATCTGATAGTCTCTTTAAGTATTAGCTAGGAAATAAGTAATGAGTTATATAACTAAACCACAAAGTATAGAAGATAAGAGCTTTGAAATCATTCAAGAAATAATAGAGCAGGATTTCCCTACCTATCATTTTCAAGATGAATTACAAGCAAAGGTTATTAAGCGTTGTATTCACACTACGGCAGATTTTGATTGGTTAGATATTCTAAAATTTTCTGTAGGTGTAACTGATAAGCTAATAGCCGCTTTGCAAGCAGGTGTTACTATTTATACTGATACAAATATGGCTTTAGCAGGCATGAATAAAACACAATTAGATAGTTTAGGTTGCCACTATCATTGTTATGTGGCTGATCCTATTACTAAACAAATTGCGCAACAACAAGGTATTACCCGCTCAATGGCAGCAGTAGAGCAGGCAGCTAGTGAACAAGGTGAAAAGATTTTTGTATTTGGCAATGCTCCTACAGCTCTTTTTAAACTATTAGAGCTCTATCATGAAGGTAAAGTTAAGCCTTCTGTAGTCATAGGTGTTCCTGTTGGATTTGTAGGTGCGGCTGAATCAAAAGATGCTTTGATGGCTTCGGATCTCCCTTATATCGCTGCAAAAGGTCGTAAAGGTGGGTCAAATGTGGCTGCTGCCATTATCAATGCTGTACTTTATTATATGAAGAACTAGGTCATAGTATGGAGCATTTTGTTTGGATTGATAATAAGCAATACCGGAAAGGTTATACAACTGGTTCCTGTGCTACAGCTGCAGCGAAAGTAGCAGCTTTGATGGTGCTAGAACAAACTATTATTCCTCAGGTATCTATTATTACTCCAAGTAGCGTTGTTTTAGATTTAGATGTATTAGAAGCTAGTATTGAAGGAAATACAGCTGTTGCTGCTATTCAGAAAGATGGTGGTGATGATATTGATGTTACTCATGGTATGTTAATTTTTGCGCAAGTCACTATCAATAATACGGGTAACATTACTATTGATGGTGGCAAGGGGATAGGCCGAGTAACCCGAAAGGGAGTAAGACACACTATTGGTTCAGCAGCTATCAATGAAACACCTAGGCGCACTATAGAGGAGGCAGTGCGAGAGGTGATAGGAGAACAACGGGGAGCAGAGGTAATTATTTTTGCCCCAGAAGGTGAGGAAAGAGCTCAACAAACTTTTAATGCGCGTTTAGGCATTATGGGAGGTATCTCTATTTTAGGTACAACTGGAATAGTTACTCCTATGTCAGATGAAAGTTGGAAAAAATCTATTACTCTTGAAATTGAGATGAAAAAAGCAGAGGGAATAGATAAATTAATTTTTGTGCCGGGTAATCATGGTGAAAAATTTGCTGAACAATTAGGCATGAATAGCCGTTACGTGGTAGTAATGAGTAATTTTGTACGTTATGTATTAAAAGATGCGGAGCGGTTAGGTTTTAAAAGAGTTTTACTATTAGGACATTTAGGCAAACTCATTAAGGTGGCTGCTGGTATTTTTCATACCCATAATCACGTAGCGGACGGTCGTATCGAAACGTTAATAGCAGTATTAGCGTTAATGGGAGCTTCTGCTGGTTTTTTGCAACAAATTGACCAATGTAAGACAACTGAAGCAGCCATGGAGCTTATTACTCAGGCAGGATTAGAAGCTGTTTATCAGAAGCTAGCATTACGTTTTAAATAAAAAGTAGAACAGTTATCAAAGATTACTAAAAATCCTATCCAAGCAGATGCGGTTTTGTGCTCAATGGATGGAAAAATTTTAGGAAGTAGTAAGCCATTGAATGAACTGATTAAGGAATTTAGCGAATGATATATGTAGTTGGCTTAGGACCTGGTTCAACTGATTATTTAACTCCATTAGCTAGTAAGTTAATCGCTCAATGTGATTGGTTAGTGGGGGCGGATAGACAATTATTGGCAGTAGGTAAGCATGCTGGCAGAGAGCATAAATTAGATAAAAAACTAACTGATTTGGTTAATTGGTTAATGGAACATCAAGCTGCAAACATAGTAGTTTTGGCCTCAGGTGATCCTATGTTATATGGTATAGCTAAATACCTTAACCAACAGTTAGGTAAGGATAAAGTACAGGTTGTGTCAGGTATCAGCTCTATGCAATATTTATTTGCACGAATAGGATTGGATATGAATGATGTTTATCTGACTAGTAGTCATGGTAAAACACCAGATTTTGATTTTGTAATGCAGCATAATAAAGTTGCCTTAGTAACTGATGACAAGATAGGCCCTTATCAAATAGCTCAAGAAATTGTGCAAAGAGGTTTGCAACGTACCTTAATCATAGGTGAAAACCTCTCTTATCCAGATGAACAAATAACGCTATTACCTGCTGATCAAGTAATAGATAAAACTTACCTAATGAATGTGGTGGTGATACTTAATGAAAGATGATGTTTTTATTCGTGGTGACGTACCAATGACCAAAGAAGAGGTACGTATTTTAACGTTAGATAGGTTGGATTTGGCTAATGCCAATACTTTTATAGATGTAGGTGCTGGGACAGGCAGTATCTGTATTGAAGCCGGCCTGCGTTATCCACAACTTAAAGTATTAGCAATTGAGAAAAATCCAGAAGGAATTGAACTGATTAAGCAAAACAGCGCTAAATTTGCTGTTACTAATTTACAGATTATTGAAGGGGTAGCACCGTTAGATGTTAATGTTCAAGCTGTAGATGCTATTTTTATAGGTGGAAGTGGTGGTTCTTTAAAAAATATTATTGATTGGTCTTACGAGTTACTAGCCCCTAATGGTCGCTTAGTGCTCAATTTTATTTTATTAAATAATTTGATGGAGGCAATGGATTTACTTTCTGCTGAGAAATTTAAAGAAATAGAGGTCAATCAATTACAAGTCTCACGCTTAACAAAACTTGGCAAAGGTCATTACTTTAAACCTAATAATCCTACTTTTATTATTTCCTGCAAGAAGGGGGCAGTTTGATGACAGCAGTTACATATGATACTTCAAAGGTTTATTTTATTGGAGCAGGTCCTGGCGACTGTGAGCTTATTACGTTAAAAGGCTATCGTATATTGTCAACTGCAGATATAGTGATTTATGCAGGTTCATTAATAAATCATGAGCTACTTAATTATTGTAAAAAAGATGCTAACTGCTATGATAGCGCTAAACTAACACTAGAAGAAATTATCCAATTGATGCAACAGGGCGTTAGTCAAGGTAAATTAGTCGTCAGATTACAAACTGGGGATTTATCTCTATATGGTTCTATTAGAGAGCAAAGCGAAGAATTAGCAAAGCTTAACATAGGATTTGTTTCTGTACCAGGGGTTAGCTCATTCTTGGGAGCTGCAGCGCAATTGGGGGTTGAATATACTGTACCAGAAGTTTCACAGAGCTTAATTATTACCCGTATGGAGGGGCGTACTCCTATGCCTGCAAATGAAAGTCTTGAGGACTTTGCAGCGCATAAAACTTCTATGGCTATTTTCTTATCAGTACAAAACATAGCTAGTGTTGTAGCAAATCTTCATAACAATGGTAAGGGTTATCCAATGGATACACCTGTTGCTGTTATTTATAAGGCTACTTGGCCCGATGAACAAAAGGTAGAAGGTACTTTAGCAGATATAGCGAGCAAAGTGCAAAAAGCCGAGATTACAAAAACAGCATTAATTTTGGTTGGGCGGTTTTTAGGTGAGGAATATCACTATTCAAAGCTCTATGATGCTGAGTTTAGCCATGAATATAGAAAAGCCTGAATTAGCCGTTATAACTTTAACTCCAGGGGCGAAACAACAAGCTAGGCGTCTATCTGAGCTTATGGCGTGTGATTGTTATACAACTGATAAGTTGCTAAGCCATGGTTTTAAAGGATTTGAGGGTAGTATGGCGGATTGTGTAAAAAAGCTTTTTGCTGATTACACGGCGCTACTTTTTATTTGTGCAACAGGCATAACGGTGCGAATGATTGCGCCATTAGTAACAGATAAATTAGCGGATCCTGCGGTATTAGTAATGGATGAGCAAGCTCAACATGTGATTAGTTTATTGTCTGGCCATGTTGGCGGTGGTAATAAATTAGCCACTCAAGTAGCTAATTTATTAGGTGCAACTCCAGTTATTACTACAGCTACTGATGTTAATAAAAAAGCAGCTTTAGATACTTTAATTCAGGAAGTAGGGGCTGATGTAGCCATTTATCGTCAAGCGGTAAAAGAAGTTAATCAATTATTAGTTTCTGATAAAAAAATTGGTCTTTATTTAGATGAGATAATAGTTAAAGATACTAGAGGGTTTGTTTTAATTGATGATTTGCGAAAACTTCCAGAACAACTGATAGCTTTAGTAATAGTATCAAATAAAACTAATCTGGCAGTGGCAGGTGATTATCCTATTATTCACATTGTTCCAAGAAATATTGTGGTGGGAATAGGCTGCCGTCGTGGTACAGATGGACAACTCATCTATCAAAAGTTGGTGGCATTATTAACTACTTATCATATAGATATAAAAGCAGTTAAACAAATAGGTAGTGCCATCATTAAGCAAGACGAAGAAGGTTTAATTGCGTTGGCTAAAAGACTGAACGTACCTTTTAAAGTCTTTCCTATTCAGGAATTACAGAAACATGAACATCGTTTTCCTGTTTCTGAGTTTGTTCGTAAAACCTTGGGAGTAGGAAGTGTATCACAACCTACTGCTTGGTTATTAAGTAATGGTCATTTGATAGGTGAAACCTTAAAAGAGCAGGGGATCACCATTACATTAGGAGTTAGCGAATGTTATATTTAGTAGGTTTAGGCCCTGGTGATGAGGGTACTATGACACAGGATGCAGTTGCGGCTATCAAAGACGCAGATGTGATTGTAGGTTATAAAACATATACTAATTTAATCAAGCCATTTTTAGAGGGCAAAGAGCTTATCAGAACTGGTATGTGTAAAGAGTTAGAACGTTGCGAAGCAGCTATTGAAGAAGTTAAAAAGGGAAAAAAAGTAGCACTAGTAAGTAGTGGTGATACAGGCGTTTACGGTATGGCAGGGCCTATATTTGAAATTATCGCAAGAGATAATTTAGACATAGATGTCCAAGTAATCGCTGGTGTTACATCAAGTGTAGCTTGTGCTGCTATTTTAGGCTGTCCTTTAATGCATGATTTTTGTCATATAAGCCTCAGTGATTTATTAACTCCTTGGGATGTTATAGAAAAACGAGTTCGTTTGGCGGCCGAAGCAGATTTTGTTATCTGTTTTTATAATCCACGCTCGAAAGGTCGTCCTGATCATTTACAAAAGGCTTTTGAATTAATGCGTCCTTTTAAAGATCCTAAAACTCCAGTGGGCATAGTTAAGGCTGCAGGTCGTAGTAAAGAGGATCTATGGCTTACTACTTTCGCAGAAATTGATTATACCGTTGTAGGCATGACTTCTATGGTTATAGTTGGCAATAAATCTACTTACCGTTACAAAGATTACATGATTACTCCTAGAGGATATAGAGTGTGACTAGTGTTTTTGCAGGTAAAGTCCATGTATTTGGTGGTACTTCTGATGCTGTCCAGTTATGTCAGAAACTGCAAAGCCTAGGGATTAACTATAGCTTGTCGGTCGCTACTGACGCGGGGGAACAAACTGCTACTCATCTAAAGGGGCAAGTGATCGTTGGTCGTTTAGATAGTGAACAAATGAAAGAGCTTTTTAACAAACAAGCAATAACATTAGTAATAGATGCTACTCATCCTTATGCAGCAGAAGTGTCGAAAAATATTATTAAGGCTACTGAAGTTAATAGCATTCCTTTAATTCGCTATGAGCGGCCTACCCAAATAGACCTATTGGAAGATCCCTTACTTATTAAG
>CALYQH010000054.1 GCA_945283395.1 uncultured Ventosimonas sp.
CTTTGATAGGTTTTGTAAATTCTGCAATAGGTCCAGCTTCTAACAAGAACCGTCCAAAACAATAACTCAAGGCTCTATCTAATAGTGGCTTTTCTAAAGTTAATAACTTCTGCCCCCTGCCACTATTGACCCAATCGCTAACAGCAGTGAATTGATCCGATAATTGTCTTTTAGAAAACTGTTGTGTTTTTTTCATTTATCTAGCCCACTAAACTCGAAGATAACTATAACAGTTTCTTGAGCTTTATTACTAATAGATAACATTTTCCTGCTCATAACTATGAATCAAAATATTTACAACTCTTCAATTTGGCAAAATAATAAGATATCTTATCAAAATAAAGTGAATCCTCTTATTAAAACCTATGAAACGAAACTGATGTTTGAAATAGAAGCACTAGCTGCATTTAAAGACAACTATATTTGGCTCATCAAAAATATTGAAACGCATCAATGTGTTGTTATTGACCCAGGTGATGCCTTGCCTGTTCTTCATTGGTTAGAACAACATACTAATTGGCAGCTTGTTGACATCCTTATCACCCATCATCATGCAGACCATATAGGCGGAATTAATAGCTTAAAAGTACAGACTAATGCACTAATTTCAGCACCAGACAATTTCATAATTCATAAAGATCGAACGCTCAAACATAATCAATTCATCAATATAGCAGGTAAGAATACACAAGTTATAGCAGTCCCCGGCCATACCTTAGACCACTTAGCTTTCTTTTGCCCAGCAAATTCGATTCAAGATCAAAATTGGTTATTTTGCGGTGATACTTTATTTGCTGCTGGTTGTGGCCGAGTATGTGAGGGTAGTATGGAGCAAATGTATCATTCACTTCAGCTACTACTAAACTTACCAGATAATACTTTGATTTTTGCAGCTCATGAATATACTGTCAGCAATTTAAATTTTGCGAGTATAGTTGAGCCTGATAATCAACTTATCCAACAACGGCTAAATGACAGTATAAAATTAAGAAAACAACAAAAAAATACTTTACCCTCAACTTTATATCTTGAGAAACAAACTAACCCCTTTTTACGTTGTCATTCTCCAGCCATTAAAGCGGCAGCAGAAAAGCATGTAGGACATTCTCTTAGCTCAGCATTAGCTGTTTTTAATACCATTAGAGAATGGAAAAATAACTTTTAATCATGTCGCCAGTCAAAAACACTATGCAAAAAGCTTGACCTTATTAATTTGATTTTCTAAAATCTAAAACCTATTTTTCTCTATTAGTAGGGTTATATGCTTAAATGCTTAATAAACAGCTAATGCCTATAAAATCATTAAGTTATAAAAATAAACTTTTAGTAGTTAGTTTAATAGCTGTTATTATGCTTACTGGTTGTACCAGCAACACACAGAAAAAACAAACACCTAACAACTTAGTTTCGTTTAAAGATAAACGTATTATTTTGAAGCAAGGTACAGTTATTCAATATAATTATTATCAAAGTAATGATTTATGGGATAGAATGCGTTCGGGTTTTCAAATGCAAAATGAATACCTCAGCAATAGCAACCTACGTATAGAAAGGCAACAACAATTACTAACGAGCAATAACAAAGCTACAGAGCAACTTTTAGCAAAAGGCAGCCCTTATCTCCATTATATAGTTGAGCAATTAGAAGCTCGCAACATGCCTTTGGACTTAGCCTTATTACCCGCTGTTGAAAGTGCTTATGACCCAACTGCTTTTTCAAATATGAAAGCGGCAGGATTATGGCAATTTATGCCTAGAACTGGCACTCAATTTAATCTACCACAAACACGTTGGTATGATGGTCGGTTAGATGTGGTCGCCTCAACTAATGCTGCCTTAAATTATCTCCAATATTTACACAATATGTTTAATGATTGGCCGTTAGCATTAGCTGCCTATAATGCTGGCGAAGGCACTGTAAAGAGGGCTATAGAGCAAAATCAAAAAATTAATTTACCTACCGATTATTGGAATCTGGCACTCCCTTCAGAAACAACAAATTACGTTCCTAAATTATTAGCACTTTCTAAAATAGTTTTATCTCCTTCCAATTATCAAGTTAATTTAAGATTTATCCCTAATCAACCCTACTTTACTAAAGTTTCTATAAATCAACAGGTAAAATTAAATACTGTTGCCTCTTTACTTAATGTACATACTGAAGAACTAGCAAAACTAAATGCTGGCTTAAAATCACAAGCGGTTATCTCTAATGAATCGCCTCAACATCTTTTGGTACCAGCTCATAAAGCCACCATATTAAATGACATGGTAGCTACTGGTAATTTACCTAATGAAAATATTTCGTTATGGAATGACTATAGCGTAAAAAGGGGAGATACCCTTGGCACTATAGCATCGCAGCATAATACTAGTGTAATCGAATTGAAAAAAATCAATAAACTCGCTAATAATCATATTTTAAAAGTAGGCTTTAATATTAAAGTTCCTCCAGCTACTATTACTAGTAGCCCTGATAAGACTATGCGAACCATAGTATTAAAAGATAAGAAAAAATATACTATTCAAGCAGGAGATAACCTTTGGGCAATCTCCAAAAAAAATAATATAAAGTTAGAAAAATTACTCCAGCTTAATAAAATCAACATGAATACAGCTTTAAAACCAGGCCAACAGCTTTATATTTCTGATAGAAATTAACTTAAGATCTACTCAACTAGCTATAATCTTTTAAACAATTTAGCACATTTGATAATTTTGCCTTACAAATTATTTACATATAAAATTGAAGATAAAAAGCCCCCCAGATAACCCACTCAATGTGTGTGTAAACTGTATCAACTAAAGCAAGGCTTAGCTAAAAAGAGAAATGAAATAATTATTCAAAAAAACTTAAAGATTACCTATTGTTTTAATATTTAAAGTAACGGCGACTATTTATTCTACTTATCAGCAAAATTAAAGTTACTTTTGCTAATGTATGCCTATTTTTATAATATATTATTTACCAATAATATTTATTTGAATGACAAAAAGCCAAGCACAAGGCTTGGCTTTTTGCATGACTTTAATAGCTAATTACTTATTCAGCGTTAGCTTCCACTTCAACCGCTTCTTTCTTCAAAGGACGATCAACTAATTCTACATAAGCCATGGGTGCATTATCCCCTTGACGGAAACCGCATTTTAAAATACGGATATATCCACCAGAACGATTAGCAAAGCGCTTTCCTAAATCTTTGAAAAGAATGCCTACCGCTGCTTTAGAACGTGTACGATTAAAAGCTAACCGGCGATTTGCAACGCTATCTACTTTAGCTAAAGTAATTAATGGCTCAGCAACACGGCGTAATTCTTTAGCCTTCGGCAATGTAGTTTTAATTAACTCATGCTCAAATAAAGACACAGCCATATTTTGAAACATAGCTTTACGATGAGCACTAGTACGGTTTAAATGGCGACCACTTTTACGATGACGCATTGTTTTAATTCCTTACCAAATTTAAACTAGGTGGTAATGATGATTAGCCAAATGACCTTTCATCTTTCTTAATACTAGCCGGAGGCCAATTATCTAGGCGCATACCTAAAGATAGACCACGAGAAGCTAAAACATCCTTAATCTCAGTTAAAGATTTTTTACCTAAATTCGGCGTTTTTAGTAACTCTACTTCGGTGCGTTGAATTAAATCACCTATGTAGTAAATATTTTCTGCTTTCAAACAATTTGCTGAACGTACAGTTAATTCTAAATCATCAACTGGACGAAGCAAAATCGGATCTATTTCATCCTCAGGTTCATCAATTACAGTTTCTATTTCACTTTGCAAATCAACAAACGCAGCCAATTGGTGTTGTAAAATAGTCGCAGCCCTACGGATAGCCTCTTCAGGATCTAAAGTACCATTAGTTTCCAAATCAAGCACTAATTTATCCAAATTAGTACGTTGTTCTACACGCGCATTTTCTACTACATAAGAAACGCGGCGAACAGGGCTAAAAGTCGCATCCAATTGTAAACGACCAATTGCACGAGTTTCATCGCTATCAGAAGTACGCATATCGGCAGGCACATAACCTCGTCCCTTTGCCACATGTAATCTCATATTTAATGCACCCTTATTAGATAAGTGCGCAATAACATGATCTGTATTCACAATTTCGACATCGTGCTCCAACTGAATATCAGCTGCTGTAACCACACCTTCACCTTTTTTAGATAAAGATAAAGTTACTTCATCGCGACCATGAAGTTTTATTGCTAAACCTTTTAAATTAAGCAATATTTCAATCACGTCTTCTTGCACACCTTCGATAGTACTATACTCATGAAGTACTCCATCAATCTCCACTTCAACTACCGCAAATCCTGACATAGAAGAAAGTAAAATACGACGTAATGCATTACCTAGGGTGTGACCAAAACCACGCTCAAGAGGTTCAAGCGTAATTTTTGCACGAGTTATACTGATATCCTCAACATCAACATGTCGAGGAGTCAGAAATTCATTTAGCATACTATGCATGGTAGTACCTATAAATTTAGCTATTACTTAGAGTAAAGCTCAACAATCAAATTCTCATTGATGTCGGCTGGCAAATCACTACGCTCAGGAATGCTTTTGAAAACGCCTTCCTTTTTATTAGCATCTACATCCACCCATGCAACAAAACCACGTGAACCATTGAGTTCTAAAGCTTGAGCAATACGTAGTTGATTCTTGCATTTTTCGCGTACAGCAACCACATCACCCGCTTTAAGTTGGTATGATGGGATATTTACTACTTGACCATTTACAGTAATAGATTTATGAGAAACCAATTGACGAGCTTCAGCACGAGTTGCACCAAATCCCATACGGAATACTACATTATCTAAACGACACTCAAGGATCTGCAATAGGTTTTCACCTGTAGCTCCTTTACGACGAGCCGCTTCTTTATAGTAACCGCTAAATTGACGTTCTAACACGCCATAAATCCGACGTACTTTTTGTTTTTCACGAAGCTGTAAACCATAATCAGATAATCGGCCACGACGTTGACCATGCTGACCAGGTGCAGTTTCAATATTACATTTAGATTCTAATGCACGTGAACCACTTTTTAAGAAAAGATCAGTACCTTCACGGCGGGACAGTTTACACTTAGGACCAATATAACGAGCCATCTTTCACTGCCTCCTTAAACACGACGTTTCTTAGGTGGACGACATCCATTATGTGGAATTGGCGTCACATCTGTAATACTAGCAATCTTATAACCACAAGCGTTAAGTGCACGGACAGCAGACTCACGACCTGGGCCAGGGCCTTTAACATTAACTTCAAGATTTTTTAAGCCGTACTCTAACGCAGCTTGACCAGCACGTTCAGCGGCAACTTGAGCAGCAAAAGGGGTACTTTTACGAGAACCACGGAAGCCAGAACCACCAGCAGTAGCCCAAGATAAAGCATTTCCTTGACGATCAGTAATAGTTACAATGGTATTATTAAAAGAAGCGTGGATATGAGCGATCCCATCAACCACCGTCTTTTTGACTTTTTTACGAGTACGAGCAGCAGGTTTTGCCATAATTATTTATCCTATATAGACAATTACTTGCGAATTGGCTTGCGTGGGCCCTTACGGGTACGCGCATTCGTTTTAGTGCGTTGACCATGAACAGGTAGACCACGACGATGACGTAGGCCACGGTAACAACCTAAATCCATCAATCGTTTAATGTTCATATTCACTTCACGACGTAGATCGCCTTCAGTAGTGAATTTAGCCACTTCACCACGAAGTTGCTCAAGCTGCTCTTCAGAAAGATCTTTAATTTTCGCAGCGGGATTAATACCAGCCGAAGCACAAATTTGATGTGCAGTTACGCGACCTATACCATAAATATAAGTCAACGAGATAACAGTATGTTTGTTATCTGGAATGTTTACGCCTGCAATACGGGCCATTCATTAAACTCCAATTGACAGCTATTTTCACCTTGGAAGACAGGGATAAGGTTCAAATATAATCGCTGTAGTTAAAAATATCTCAGTAGCACACTAGCTACTGAGAATCAAATAAATACACAATCAACCCTGACGTTGTTTGTGACGAGGTTCTGCGCTGCAAATTACTCGCACTACACCAGCACGGCGAATAATTTTACAATTACGACACAACTTCTTTACCGATGCACGGACTTTCATTAGAAGCTCCCCAAATCTTCTAGCCTACGTATTATTTACCATAGCTTTTCAGATTAGATTTTTTCATTAAAGAATCATATTGATGTGATACCAAATGAGATTGCACTTGAGCCATAAAGTCCATCACAACCACCACCACAATCAATAATGAAGTCCCACCTAAGTAAAATGGCAAACCAATTTTTGAAATCAAAAACTGAGGTAATAAACATACCGCTGCCATATACATTGCTCCGAACAAAGTTAAACGTGTCAACACGCCATCTATGTAACGAGCGGTGTGCTCACCAGGACGAATACCTGGTATAAAAGCACCAGATTTTTTTAAGTTCTCTGCTACATCTTTTGGATTAAATACTAAAGCTGTATAGAAGAAACAGAAAAACACAATACCTGCAATAAACAATAAAACATACAAAGGTTGGTTAGGAGCTAATAATGTGGCGACAGATTTTAGCCAACTCATTTTCTCACTTTGCCCAAACCATTGCGCTATAGAGGCAGGGAATAGCAATATACTACTAGCAAAAATAGCTGGAATAACCCCAGACATGTTAACTTTTAAAGGTAGGTGACTAGTTTGCTTTGAAAAATTTTTATAACCTTGTTGTTGACGTCTCGCGTAACTTACTTCAATGCGACGTTGGCCGCGTTCAACAAATACTACAAAAGCTACAATAGCAATAATCAATACTCCCACTAATAATAATGTTAGTAACGATCTTAAATGATCACCTGTCTCATTAGAAGCTGCTAATGAATGAACAATAGCACTAGGAATACCTGCTACAATACCAGCAAAAATTAGCATGGAAATACCATTACCAACTCCACGCTCAGTAATTTGCTCGCCTAGCCACATTAAGAACATTGAACCAGCAACAAAAGTAGCAACAGCTATAAAGAAAAATGAAAAAGAGGTATTAAATGTAACACCTTGGCTAGCTAAACCTAAAGACATACCTATTGCTTGAATAATTGCTAAGGCTAAAGCACCATAGCGAGTATATTGGGTAATCTTACGGCGACCAGCTTCTCCTTCTTTTCTAAGTTGCTCTAATGAAGGAACGACAGCTGTCATTAGTTGCATAATAATAGATGCCGATATATAGGGCATAATCCCCAAGGCAAATATACTCATACGAACTAATGAACCACCTGAGAACATATTGAACAAATCAAAAATCGTCCCCCCTTGTTGCTGGAATAAATTCTTTAATTGATCAGGATTGATTCCAGGAACAGGTATATGTGCACCTATTCTATATACAATAATTGCTAAAACTAGGAATCTTAACCGAGACCATAGCTCAGTTAAACCACCACCAGCAAATGAAGAGAGAGCGTTCTGCTTAGCCATTTAGTCCTCTATTTTTCCACCAGCTGCCTCAATGGCTTCACGCGCCCCCTTAGTTGCAGGGATTCCTTTTATGGTAAAGGCACGTCCTACTTTGCCAGATAAGACTAATTTAACACGTTTAACACTGTATCTGATGACATTTGCTTCTTTTAAAGCTTGCAATGTCACAACATCAGCTTTTACCTTGGCTAATTCAGAAGTACGTACTTCAGCTCGATCTAATGCCTTTAAAGACACAAAACCAAATTTAGGAAGGCGACGATGTAAAGGCATTTGCCCACCTTCAAAACCAGGAGCAACTCCACCACCAGTTCGAGATGTAACACCCTTATGACCACGGCCAGCCGTTTTACCTAAACCACTACCTATCCCACGACCCACACGCAACTTCGCTTTGCGAGCACCTGGGGTACTACTAATTTGATTTAGAAATAGGGCCATTATTATTCCTCCACTCTTAGAAGGTA
>CALYQH010000055.1 GCA_945283395.1 uncultured Ventosimonas sp.
ATAAATATCCAATAACTTAATAAACTAATTTAAAAGAACCAATATAGAAGGAAAATAAGATGGAGTTTAAATTTCCGGTAGTCCAAGCAGAAGGTAAAGAATATACTGCCGAAGAACTGTATGGAAAACTATCCCAAGAAGACAGTGGCTACTATCTACTCAGTGCCAACCAATTCTGGCATGGTGGAGTCCATTTCACAAGTAAGCACTTTGCACAACATATTACCGATGCGCCTATTCAAGCCATTGCTAAAGGCACAGTAATAGCCTATCGTATCAACAAAGACTATCTCCTAATCGAAGATGACGAAGTAATTGCTGTACCACCAGAAAAAGGTGGATACCAATACAGCTCAGGATTTTGCTTAATTAAACACACCATTCCCTACGAAAGAAAAAAAACCGAACAAGAAAAGCAACAAGAGATACAACAACAAGTACAACAAACAACAGAACAACTAAAAGATCAGCACATTACTGTACAGGGTAGTAGCCCTCGTACCTACCGTAATGAAGAAGGAACAACAGGGGCTAAAATAGGAACCTACCCAGTAGGGACAAAACTAGATATTCTTAGTGTCAGTGATGCTCCTAAAGATGGCTACTACTTTGCCAAAGTAAGAGAAACAGGCAAAACTGCAGCTACTGACGAACACTACATAGCCCTCTTGGATAAAGAAGGTAAACCAGTGGCTAATAATGATGGCAAAGCATTTTTTGAACTGCCTGCCAGCTCAACAGCAACATCCACTGCACAACAAAGTGCCGAGCAGACTACTCAAAATACCAATACACAAACCTCAGAGACAACGCCAACCGATACAAACAATAATCAAACTGACGATACTAACAAGCAAGAACCACCACCCACTACCTTCAATTTAGACTTCTACAGCCTCTATATGCACCTCTGTGCTTATGAAGACTACCTACCTCCTAAAAAAGATCAACAACAAGAAGCCAAGCCTGAAACAATTACCATCAATGCAACAGGACTTAACGTAAGGGACAAACAAAGAGACGAGGCCAACTGCACCTTACTAGGAACTATATCAAACGGAGCTACACTAGAAGTACTCGAAAGCAAAGTAAGTAGTAACAAACAATTCACCGATGTAAAAGGCAAAATCATCTCAGGTGCAGTTACCAAGGGTACTACCCAAGTAGCCAAAGCAGGCGATACCGTTTGGGTTCCAACCAAACAAGGCAATAAAAGCTTTATTAAAGATAATAAACAGCCAACACCTAAAGAAAAAACACGTCCTAGCTATTGGCAAGGCACAGTAACTGCCAAAGTTAAAAAAGCAGATGGCATCACCATCTGGAAAACCTACGGAAATAATGAATTAAAAGCAGAGCTAGGTAAAATCAACCAAGGCAACCAATTTACTTTCGATAGCACACAAACAAAAATCATCAGTCAAACAGGCAAACCAGACCTGTTAGTGGCTGAATGTACTGCCATAGGCACGTTTACCTTTCGAGGAAATGGTGAACAGCCTACGGGTACGTTCTGGACAACGGTAGATAAAGACTCAATCATTAGAGAAAAAGTAGAACCTACCGTTTTTGATACCGTTGTCCCCTGCCAAGTCGAAGTCATAGCGGGAGAGGGTCTTGGCTATCTAGGTATCTATGAAACACCCAGCAAAATGTGTGAAATAAATAAAAAAAGACAAGTACACGTTGAGATTTTTACTCCTGACTTGAAAACAGTAGAATTTTTACTTAACAACCCCTTTAAATTAACGGGGAAAAAATACATCAAAATAGCTAAGGGTACCCAACTACTAGGCCTGCTTCCAGCAGAAAGACCAGAGCCTGCTATACCAGTCCAAACAACACCTGCCCCCCAAGCGAGCCCTATTCCTGATTACACCGTTACAAGAGACCACTACCTAGCTATTGATACCCTAAAAGCAAAAAAACAACTCAATGGTAAAGAATGGTATGAAATAGCCGTAGAAAAACATACAGGCTATATAGCCAAGGAAGGCTTAGAAGAAATAGACCAACATGAGTGGGCCAAACTAGGCTTTCAAATGGTTCAAGAAGTTAATACTAACGCCGATGGTTATTTAGACCCCAACCTAATGCCCCCTATTTTTCAACAGATTTATAATAAAATAGATACTGATGGCGATGGGAAATTACAGCAGAGTGAACTAAAAGCAGCATTACAAAACTTAGAAATTAGAGACCAATGGTCAAAACTCATAGCCTTTCACCCTTCTGAATGGAAGACAGACACAAAGCCTTTACTAGCTAGGTTTACTCAGTTACTAACCAATCCTCAAGCGTCTGAGGAAGCACAGGCAGCTGCTAAAAAGTTGTTAGTACAAGAAACACAAAGGATGAATACCCTTACCTTTTTAGAGCAAGTAGCCCCACCTATTCCGCCTATGCTTTTTCATTTCCATCCCGTGGCTTTTGTGGAGTATTTAAAAGGAGATGGAATAACAGCTTATCATATATATCATGATGGTAGGATAGAGAAACATACTCCATCTTCTATTAGTTCAGCCAACAAAGGCAAATATCTATATATTTATCATGATAAAGATAATAAAGAACATAATATTTGTACTTGTGAATGGCATGTAACGAAAAAGAAAAAATTAGGAACTGCTAGTGGAAATTATAATTATCCAAATCATGGCACTGTTCTAGAAGCAAAAGCTGCAGTTAATGAAGATTCTATTGAGTATAGAGCTAGATATACAAATGGTAATATTCATGAATGGATAAAACCATTGACAGGTGTTAGCATTTATCAAAGGCTTACCTTAGTCAATGGTGATATTGCTGAGTATGGACATCATGATACATTAGGAAATATATGGCGTTTATATCAACAACAAGCTGCATATACTGAGTTAGTAAGAATGCCAGATAGTTTAGATTATACAAGTGGAGATGTGGTTATAAAGTATGAACTACAGGAAACATATAGAAAGTATACACACCCTAGTATTTTAGCAGGTTTTATTGGAGCATTAGCTGATATTAAAGAAAAGATTACTGTAACAGGCAGTGCTTATGAGCAAGGTTCTTGTTTCCCAAGTGCCTTACATGTAAATGGGGAAAGTATAGATAATAAATATATTAAAAACGTAAATGGTTTATCTAATTGGGATAAAGATAAAACTTTTGTTAGAGCATTATCTAAGTTTCATTTCCAAAAATTCCGTATAGGTTCTTCAATGTTGCCCCACTTTAGTGGCATAACAGGTTGTGTAAATGGCGGTACTTTGCATAATAGTCATTTGCATACAGAAGACTTTAAATTTAGTGCTGTTAAACAAGTAACAGAAGATAGTCGGATTGAATTAGCACAATTAAGTCTTTCAGAACAAGGTAAAGAGTTTATTAAGGAGTGGGAAGGTTTTAGGGAGTTTGCATATAATGATTCTAAAGGTTTTTGTACCATAGGTTATGGCCATTTAATTGCTAGGGATAAATGTAAAAATATTACTTTACCTGCTGAATTTGCAAATGGAATTAAGAAACCAGAGGCAAATGAATTATTTGAAAGGCGAATACCAATATATGAAAAAGGTGTAAAGGATAATGTTACAGTTAAATTGTATCAACATGAATTTGATGCTCTAGTTTCTCTTTTATTTAATTGTGGAGAAAATTTTTTTACAGTTAATAAAGCACCAAGATTAATTCAAAACTTGAATGATGGTAATTATCAAGCTGCAGCCCATGAGTTTTTAGATATAGAAAATGCCAGCAGAAGAAGATCTGAAAATAATCTTTTTCTAAATAATATTTATGATGCTTCCCACTAGTTTTTTTATACTCCTAATTAAGGAAAAAGAAAATGAGGATATATAGATTATTTTTTATTGTGATATTCTTTACTACTTTTTTATTAAAAATTTGTTATGCTGAAAGTATTACTAGCTCAGATAATACAGAGGTATGGGATTTTTATAAGGTTTCTGAAAGAAATGTATTAAGCAATAATGATAATTATAGAGACAATCTTATAGAACAATATAAAGATACTAAAGTTAGTATACACAATAAGCAATTAACAGTTAACAACCTTTGTTCGGTTCAGTATGTTAAATATCAAAGAAAACCAGTTGAATATTGGATGTCAGTGAAAACGGCAGAATTATATAAACAGCTTTTTTTAAAAGAAGGTATTTCTTTAGATAGTGATATGAATGTTTTAATGTCTTTATACCCCGATAAAGATTGTCCTGCTCCATTTACAGAGCTTATTGAAACTAACAATTATTTAGTAGCAGTTACTAAAGAAGGATATTTACTATTTTTTTTACAAGAAAAGAATTATAAATATAAACAAAATGTTGTAGATTTAAATGAAAAGAGTGAGTTTAGCTTATTAGGTGATCCTATTATTAGTAATAAAAATTTTATAACTGAAACTAACAAAAACTGTAATTTTCCATCATATGACAATGAAAAGGATAATCAATGTGAAGTGGTTAAATTAGAAATTTATTATGGTGGACTAATTGAAGAGCAATTTGTAAATCAACAACAAGTTTATTTACAAAAAGACAAAGAATCTAAATATTTTCTTAGGAAAGATAGTATACAAGAAAATGTGTTAGAAATAACTTTACTTATAGAGAATAATAATGAGCTTATTGATACTTTAAAAATATATAGTGAAAAAGTGTCAGAAACAGCTGCAATCACTCAGTATTACTATATAGATGAACAGTTAAAAAATATATGGACAGTGCAAATACTAGCAGACGAACTTAATCGAAGAGTTAGTTTTTGGAAGCATTACGCTATTGAGGATACAAAGCATATTAAATTAATAGAGTCTATATCATGTAAATATGACATGGGAAATATTGATACTACAAAATGTAGCAGTGATTACTAAAAAGATGAAGCAACTAACTCTACCCAAATAAAATAGGGGCATAAATAGGGGTATAAAATTGAACTTACTTTTTAAAAATACTTTAAAATCAATAAATTAATCACTTAAATTGGAGCGGGAAACGCGCGCCGAATTAAAAACCATGTAAATCCATCCTTGTCTATATTAACTGTGTATTACAGTATATATAATAACAATATACCTTTACAGCCATTCATGGAACTATAGACAGCCAACCAAAATAGGGGTATAAATAGGGGTATAGTTTAGATAACTCCCTTTAGGTTGACTTAAATGGCTAGATTAATTACCCCGCTAAGTGAAGTTAAATGCAGTAGTGCTAAACCCAAAGTGAAAGATTATAAGTTATTTGATGGGGTGGTCTTTATCTATTGGTTAAGGCCAATGGTACTAAAAGCTGGCGGATGAAGTTTAATAAGCCCGAGGATGGTAAAGAAAGTACCCTTACCTTTGGTGATTATCCTATGGTTTCTATCAAAGAGGCGAGGGAGCAAAGAGAGCAAGCCAGAAGTTTATTAGCTAAAGGCATAAACCCTAAAGTTGCAAAAGATAATGCTAAGCTAAAAGCTAACTCAACAGATGATAATAGTATTTTATTTGAATCAGTGGCTAGAGAGTGGATAAAACAAACCGCCAAAGCAAAAAACTGGTCACTAGTCCATACCGATAAAATGACCCGTATAGTAGAAAACTATCTACTACCCTCATTAGGTGACAAAGATATTCAAAGCATAGAATTTAAAGATGTACTAATCCCTGTACAAATAGCCTTAAATCAAGAATACTTTGAATTAGCTAAGACCGTAAGACAAACGGTTATTAAAATCATGCGCCTTGCTATTATTAAAGGCATTATACGTAGTAACCCTGCTTTAGATTTAGAAGGATTAGTCTTTGAGAGAACAACCAAACATTTCCCCGCCCTGCCTATTGAACGACTAGGGGAATTAGCTAATAAACTAAATAACTATCCCCATCAACTCGTAACCCGTTATGCTCTTATCCTTACCCAACACATCTATATCCGCTCCAGTGAACTACGTTTTGCCCGTTGGGATGAAATAGACTTCACTAACAAACTCTGGAAGATACCCCAACAACGAACCGCCGTAGAAGGGGTAAAACACTCAACCAGAGGGGCAAAGATTAGCGAATACCTAGTCCCCTTATCCAACCAAGTTATAACGCTACTACAACAGCTTTATCAAATCACAGGACAATACCAATGGATATTTACTATTAACGGTACAAAACCCATCTCAGAAAACACCATCAACCAAGCCTTAAGAAAACTAGGCTACTGCACTAAAACAGATATCTGTGGGCATGGTATGCGAGCAATGGCTTGTAGTGCTTTAAATGAAAGCGGACTATTCAGTGAAGATGCTATAGAAAGACAAATGTCACACCAAGAACGAAAGAAAGTAAGACGTGCGTATATCCATAAAGCTAAACATATCCAACAACGTGTTAAAATCATGCAATGGTGGAGTGACTATATAGAGCATTCTATGCAACAGGGGTATATGCCGCCTTATGAGTTTAAAGGGAATAACTAACCCTTTATTAAGTCTAAACTGCTAGTTATCCACAATGTACCGCTACTTCCATTGATTAACTTAATGTAACCGTTATCTTACATCCACCTAGACAGACACCCTTATTACAAGCGTGACAACGTGACAAGTAAAGGAATACAGGGAGAATAGCCAAAATACCAAGCGTGACATTAGACAAATGTCACGGCTAGAAAAAATGCTACAAGAAAAGAGCAGCAGCGGTTTTTACCTTGTCACGGATACAATGCCCCAGCTAGCTGGAGGGTGTGTTGTTCTAAATAAATAGATGACTGTTCATTGTTAGTCTACTTACTATAACGGTTTATTTATTTCGATTTACTAGGAGTATTTTTTACTCCCTTTTATAGATATATACCATAGGGTTATTCTAGTTAAGTTGGTTAAAGGATTTAATAGCGTATCGAATACTATCCAAATAGTTATAGAACAATAGGTAGAGGGTTCTAACACAAAAGAGCCATTCAATGATGCTTTAAACTGTTACCTTACTTCATTCCCAATAGATACCCCCATTACAAACGTCACAACACCACAAGCCAAGGTAGACAATGGAAATAGTCAAAATATAAAGCGTCACACCGAGGAGTTGTTACGTTTAGAAAAACAACTAGAACCATTGATAAATAGAGCATGTGACCTTGTGACGGATAAAACTACCCTTTTAGCTGGCGAAGATAGTGAAATGGTAACTAATGAAGATGACGAGGGGGTATATTTTGATCTTGATTAATCCTCTACAAGAACTAAGTAAACAAGGACTAGTCTTAACCCTAGTTGATAATAAGCTAAAAGTTACTCCAGCTAATAGAGTAATTCAAGAAATAGCTGGCTTTATTAAACAGCATAAGGAGAGTATAAAAAACCAATTGTTGGCTGCCTCTCAACATGTCGGAAAACTATCCCAGCTAACACTACAACAAAAGAACTGGCTAGAACAGATAGCAGACTATTTACAAACTACTCCTAGTTTTTTGCTTGAACACCAGCTTATAGATCAATATGACTTAATGGAGTTGTTAGATAAAGAAACTGCCTTAGTGGCTAGGTGTATTAAGACTAACCCTTATTGGACTCAATGACTTTTAATAGCATAACATGTAATATACTAATGAGCATATCAATAGGGATTAATCAGTATGTTAAAAACAATGACTACCATAACTGTTTTTTAGGATATTAAAAAATAAGCATTTTCTACTTATTAAAAAGGATGTAAATATGGGATTTTTTATTATTGCTGTTATTGTAATTCTTATTATATTTATCAGAAAAAAATACAAAGCTTATCTCGCAAAAAAAAGAGCTGATCTATTAGAAAAATATAAAGATGAGCAGCTTGTTGATCTAATAATGAAAAAAATGTTTCGCATGGACATGACAGAAGAGCAATTAATAGACTCTATAGGTAAGCCTGATGTTATTGATAGAAAAATACTTAAAACAAAAACGAAAGAAATTTGGAAGTAGAATGAGAATGGTAAGAATAGATT
>CALYQH010000056.1 GCA_945283395.1 uncultured Ventosimonas sp.
TTTTTGCCTGCAAAATCTTTTGCTAGTAGAGCTGCTTTAGAAAAGCTTAAAGAAGAACCTAGAACCATTATTTTCTATGAGGCACCTCATAGATTATTAGATAGTTTACAAGACTTAATGCTCGTGTTCCAACCAGAAAGACAAGTGGTATTAGCCAGAGAGTTAACAAAAAACTTTGAAACTATTAAAGGATTACCTTTAGCCCAATTAACTGAATGGGTGGCAAAAGATATTAATCAGCAAAGAGGCGAATGTGTGTTAATCGTTGAGGGTTGGCAAGCTCCCATAACAGACGAGTTAGATCAAGAGACCTTGCGCATTTTAAAAATATTACTAGCTGAATTACCGCTCAAGCAAGCTACTGCGTTAGCTGCTGAAATTACTGGACAACGTAAAAATAAACTTTACCAAGACGCATTAAAATTAGCTAAAAGCAAGCTATAAATAGCATCAATCCGAGATATCTGCTGGTTTTCATTAGTTTTCCTCACATCTATTAGATTGATGAATAAGCACATTAACTGAATGAATATTGCCAAGCCTATTACTAATATTTATTTAACTTATAAACATTGAATAAGAATCCTAGACTAAAAGTTAACTAAACAATTAAGAATTATTAGCTATTTTGCCTATGCTTAATAGCTTATTTAATGGTATCCTTAAATAACTTTCTATTTTATCTAAAGATCAATTGACTATGATTAATTTACATACAAATTATGGGGTGATAACTCTTAAACTTGATACCGAAAAAGCACCTGAAACAGTAGCTAACTTTGAAAAATATGTCAAAGATGGTCATTATGATGGGACTATTTTCCACCGAGTAATAGATAACTTCATGATTCAAGGGGGTGGCTTTGAAGCTGGCATGAAGCAAAAACAAACCAATCCCCCCATCAAGAATGAAGCTAATAATGGTTTATCCAATAAACGAGGCACTATTGCTATGGCTCGTACTATGGACCCTCATTCAGCCTCTGCCCAGTTTTTTATCAATGTTAAAGACAATAACTTTTTAGATCACACTTCGCCAACTCCTCAAGGTTGGGGATATGCTGTATTTGGTGAGGTAGTTAATGGAATGGATGTAGTAGATAGAATTCGTGCGGTGCAAACTACCTCTAAAGCAGGTCATCAGGATGTTCCTGTTGAAGATGTTGTTATTGAGAAAGCGGAAGTAGTGGCTGATTAAGTAACTATGCAATGAGCATTTTACTGATTGCAGATTTACACCTTAATGAAGAACGCCCAGATATCACTGAGGCGTTCTTGTCTTTTCTAAAAGATAAAGCTCACACCTGTGAAGCCTTGTATATTTTAGGTGATTTTTTTCATCTATGGGTAGGTGATGATGCAATGGGTGATTTTGAAAAAAATATTGCTAAACACCTAAAAAAACTTGCTGAACAAGGTACTAAAATCTATCTTATGCATGGTAATAGAGATTTCACTATAGGTAAAACCTTTTGTCAATTAGCAGGTTGTAAGTTATTAAAAGACCCATTTTTAACTCAATTTTATCGTTACCCTGTATT
Organism: uncultured Ventosimonas sp.; assembly: GCA_945283395.1. Lineage (GTDB taxonomy): Bacteria > Pseudomonadota > Gammaproteobacteria > Pseudomonadales > Pseudomonadaceae > Entomomonas. The sequence continues at coordinate 1,542 of CALYQH010000056.1, forward strand.
GCTCTCTCATGGTGATATTCTCTGTACAAAAGATATTGATTATCAAAAAAAACGTCGCTTTTATCGAAATCCATTGGTGTTATTTTTTTTAAAATTATTACCTTTGCGTAGGAGGTTAGCTTTAGCTGCCAAGTTAAGAGCTCAAAGTAAATCTAAGAAAGGCACTAAGCCCGAAGAAATTACTGACGTGACACCAGAAGCTGTAGTAGCTTTATTAGAAAAATATAAGGTCCAATTGTTAATTCATGGTCATACTCATAGACCCGCTATACACGAATTAACTGTTAATGGCCAGACAGTTAAAAGGTTTGTTTTAGGTGATTGGGAACCTAATGGCATGATTTTGAAAGTAACGCCTACAGGTTTTCAATTGGAACCGGCCATTGGCTAGTTGAATTCTTGCTTTCAAACTATGTTAGCCAGATAATAGTTGTTGTTTTTTAGATTTCTATTAATAGTATAACTTTTTCGATACTACTTATAATGTTTTGGGAGTGAGATGACAGATCAACTTTCGTTTTTAGAAAATCCTCCAGCTAGAGTTGCAAAGCAATTACTTTATATTGTCTATGGTGATAACATTAATTACCAGATAGAAACCAAATTAAGTATTTTAAGTATAATGCGCCATACTCCCGCAGCCAATTTTGCAATTCGTATTATGACAGACCAAGTAGCTGCTTATGAGGGCTGGCCCGTAGATGTTTTGGCTTTTACACCCAGTTTATTGGAGGAGTGGTTAGGACCTACCCTTCATCACTATCGACGTAAAACAATGGGAATATTAACTGCTTTAGATTATGCAGAGCAGACAGTCTTTATAGATACTGATACCTTATTCAAACAAAATGCTAATGAGTTATTTGATTTATTCAATAAAGGTGAAGTGTTAGTTGATACGATAGATGGTTCATGGGCTGATTGTAAAGATGATGAAGTGATAGCTAAAATAAGTAGTTATTTGGAGAAAACTCACCCTGAATTTGATGAATCATTAAAAATAATTAACTCGGGAGTATTAGGTTTTTTTACAGCTGATAAACCTTTATTAGAAACAGCTATTAGTTTTATAGATGAAATGTCTGCTAATGCTGATCCAGATTGTCGCTTATTAGAGCAGTTTTCTTTTGCATTATGTCTAGATAAACAGCGCAGAATAGTAGAGCATCATCATATTTATCATTACTGGAGTAAAAAAGAATTTTTCCATCAAATGGGTAAACATTTTTTTAATCAATATGGTTTTAGTTATCAAGCTGACTTTCCCTCCAAAAGTAGCGAGATCCCTACCGTTGTTATCAGACCTAGTTTTTTAAGGCGTTTACTAGGAAGGCTTAAAATTAAGCCTTTTCCAAAGAAATTAAGAAGTGGTTTATTAAAACTCTATTATGCATTACATCTTGATCCTGATGGGCATAAGGGTTATGAAGGGGATCAAATAGTCGCCTATTGGTTACAAGCTATGCGTAAAGATTTTAGTAAGTATGATGAAGCCGCTTTTAAGGACTTTCAATCAGGTAACTGGCCTATTGCCTATCAGCAGGTAGCGAGTCAACAGCAACGACAAGCATTATTGGCTTATGTTACGGCAAGAGGGGTTAATTCTTCATCTTAGTAACAACTTATTTTATGATCACGGCATCTTTATCTTCTTGTTGCACTATAAAGCCAGGCGGAGTAGGTTCCATGCTGATGCTTAGATCAGGTCTGATATAAAAGTCTAAGCCTCCAAGAAAAGCTGTAGTGGCCATGGAGCTAATAATTTGATTTTGGGATTTAGCTTGCAAATAAATGGCAGCGTTGCGCCCTTTAATAAAAGGTAATTTAACTTCAAGGTCAGTATTAGCAGGAATTGTTCCTACTGAGAAGTCCTCTCCCTTTACTTTTATATTGAACAATAATGGTTCAGCAGAGCCATTGTGGATCATAAGAGTGGGAGACTCATGCCAAAATACAAAAATGGCTGAAAAGATTAATACAATGAAAATACTTAAGATACGTCTTTTACTGGCGAATCTTGCACCTTTACTAGGTTTGGTTACAGCTATTTCTATTGTCACAGATTAATACCCTGTTTTTTAAGAAAGTTGATAAGTTGCTCCTCAGACCATATAGCTATGCCTAACTCATTGGCTTTGGTCAATTTAGAGCCTGCTTCAGCACCTACTACTACAACACTAGTCTTACTTGAAACGCTTCCAGCTACTTTTGCTCCTAGTTGTTCTAAGTAATGTTTAGCTCCTTCACGAGTCATACTTTGCAGGGAACCAGTTAATACCCAGCTTTGTCCTATTAATGGGGGGGCTGCCGTATTTGCTTGTTTATGCTCACTTTGCCAATGCATCCCCAAGTCTTTAAGTTGCTGTTCTATCGCCAAAGCATTGCGAACATGTTGTGTATTAGCAAAATAATCTAATAAACTATCAATTGATCTTGCTGATAATCGTTCAACACTTGCTAAGTCAATTTTATCAGCCTTGATAATAGCTTCAAGACTATTGAAACGTTTTGTTAAACGTTCAATAGTAGTAGTAGCTATATAGGGAATATTTAAACTTTTTAGCAAGTCGGCAAGGTTAATACTAGCAGTTAAGTTGTCTGCAATAGTAGGCTGCTGCTTAATACTGATATAGCTAAGTAGTTTAGCTAATGTCTGCTGATTATGTTGCTCCGCAAAAAAATTAGTAATTTCATGAGCTACTTCTAATCCTATATTAGGTAAGAAGGTTAATATTTCTGGACAAACTTTAGCAATATTAGTTAAATTACCAAAACTACGAGCTAGTAATTTAGCAGTACTTTCACCAACATTAGGAATACCTAATGCATAGATAAATCTAGCTAAGCCGGGGTGGGTACTGCTTGCTATAGCAGTTAATAGATTGTGAGTAGAGACTTCCGCAAAACCTTCTAATTTAATGATTTGCTCAAAAGTAAGTTGATAAAGGTCGGCCGGAGAGTAGATAAGTCCATTATCAACTAATTGTTCAATTATTTTATCACCTAATCCTTCTATATCCATTGCTTTACGGGATACAAAATGAATGATAGCTTGTTTAACTTGGGCTGGACATGATAATCGTCCAGTACAACGATAAATAGCCCCTTCAGAAATATACTGCTGTCCTTTACTGTGGCGAATAAGTTGTGTACGCTCAACAATAGCACCACAAACAGGACAGTGGCCTGGGATCTGTACAGCTCTGGCTTCATCAGGTCGGCGTGCCAATACAACAGAAGTAATTTGTGGAATAACATCGCCTGCTCTTCTTATGACAACAGAATCTCCAATCATCAAACCCAAGCGAGTTACTTCATCCATATTATGGAGAGTAGCGTTAGCAACCATAACGCCACCGACTTTAACAGGTTTCAAGCGAGCAACTGGAGTTACCGCACCTGTCCTTCCCACTTGAAACTCTACAGCTACTAGCTGGGTGATTTCTTCTTGGGCTGGAAACTTGTAGGCAATCGCCCAGCGGGGCTCACGTGAGCGAAAACCAAGCCGTTGTTGGGCATTGAGCTCGTTAACTTTGAAGACTACACCATCTATATCATAATCTAAACTATCCCGTCTTTGCCCTATATGTTTAAAGTATTGATAACATTCGGCATACCCATGAGCTAACTTTAACTCAGGGCTAATAGGAATGCCCCACTCTTTTAAGCATTGCATAACTTCTTGTTGCGTTTTGGCTGGCCAATTATCTTCAAAAACAAAGCCATAACAACAAAAGGTTAAAGGGCGTTTGGCGGTTATTTTTGAATCTAGTTGCCGTAATGAACCTGCCGCTGCATTGCGAGGATTAGCAAAAGGTTTGTTATTAGTGGATAACATAGATTCATTGAGTTTAGCAAAACCTGCTTTAGGCATATATACCTCGCCTCTAACCTCTAAATGTTCAGGCCAGCCAGTTCCTTGCAATTTTAACGGAACATTGCGAATGGTACAAATATTAGCTGTAATATCTTCCCCAGTTACGCCGTCACCTCTGGTTGCACCTTGCGAGAAAATACCCTGTTCATAAATAATACTAACAGCTAACCCATCTAATTTAGGTTCACATGTATAGGTGATGCTTTCTGTTGCTGCTAAACCCTCTCTCACTCGCCTGTCAAAGTTTATTAAATCTTCTTCTAAGAAGGCATTACCTAAACTTAGCATAGGAATGCGATGAGTAACTGTATTAAATTCAGGGAGTGCTTCTCCGCCTACTTTCTGAGTGAGCGAATCATTTGTTTTGAATTCGGGAAATTGTTCTTCTAATGCTAGTAATTCTTTGAATAATCTATCATACTCAACATCTGGAATAGAGGGATCATCTAATACATAATATTGATAGCTATGCTCATTAAGTGTGTTGCGAAGTTGTTCAATGCGTGCTTTAGCTTGCTCTGTTTTCAACATAGCCGAAATCCCGTAGTGATGAGAAAGGTGCTAAAAATAGTACCTATGGGAGTTTAGTATTTGTGTTTGAGTTTACGACGTTCAAAATCAACGATGCGTTGTCGGTAATGCTCAATGGTTTGGGGAGTCATAACACTATGCTGGTCATCTTGCAGCTCACCATTTAACTCATTAGTTAGTTTGCGTGCGGCAGCTAACATTACGTCAAAAGCTCTTTTAGGGTGTTTAGGTCCAGGCAACCCTAAAAAAAAACTCACAGCTCGAGTAGAGAAGTGGTCTATATCATCTAAATCAAAAGTACCTGGTTTTACACCATTTGCCATTGAAAAATAACGTTCGCCATTACCTGTCATGCTTTCATGACGATGAAAAATATCCATTTCACCAAATCGCAAGCCACTTTCTAAAATATTTTGGAGTAGTGCTGGGCCTTTGAAACCTTCTGGGGAGAGTGCAACTACGTTAAGAACTAATATTTCCTCAATAGGTTGTGGTTTGCTATCAGGCTGTTTAACAGATTTGGCTGTTGAAGTTTTAGCAGCTGGAGACGGCTCATCATTCAAATTAAGACTAATTTGTGGTTCGCTTTTTGCTGTTTTACTGTTTGAATTTTTATTAGGTGAAAAGACAAGATCATCTTCTCCCTCTGTTATAGAGGAAAGAGTAGGGATTTTATCTGCTATAGTTTCATTAAATGTATCCGCTTCAGTGGTATTGTCATAAAAAGAGCTTAAATTTCTGTCAAGCCTTAATTTACTACGGCTTCCACGAAGGCGACGCCAACCATCAAATAGAATGGCTGCTATCACTATGATACCAAAAATAATTAGCCATTCACGCAACCCGAGCTCCATCAGATCTCCCTTATTGGAATAAAAACCTAATTAATTATACGGATTATCTCATAAGTTGGGGAGTGTAAAATAATTAATTTTTGTTATTTTTAGAGCAACTATTGGATCATTAAAGTCAATTTTTCCAGTGGCTATTTTGCAAGGCTATATTGAGCTGTTGAATAGTATTATTTAACACATAGACTTTAATAAACCACAAAGTATAACCTTCAGCGTAGTAAATGTTATTTTTTTGTTTTTCTCCTTCAAAATTTTTATAGAGAAAAAAACCATAACGTTCAAATAGCCGAAGCATTGTTATACTATGATGATTTAATTCTATTTGTTGTAATAATTTTAGTTGTGTTAAAAAATTTTCATCTAAAGGCGTATCTTGTTTAGCAAAATCTATCATAGGCTGCCAGTCTCGATAAATGGCATTTAATGTTGCATTGAATTTATAAATTAACCTTGAAAAGTATCTTGAAAAGTCACAACTATTTTGCTGGCAACCAGCTATCTCATTAGCACCTGTATAAAAGTTTTGATAGCCTAGTGCTATTTCAGTGATAAGTTGAATATTCCTTTCATTTTCTAAAGCCCATACAAGACTCCGTTGTTCTTTGGAGAGTGGAGCTAGTAGCGGTGTAAGTTCTGTTTGGTAAGAGGTTAAGTTAATGCCACTATGGGCTAATCTATCTACCACAAAATAAAGCTGCGAAAGAGCGTTTATAAAGGCATTAGTTTCTTCTAAGCTACGTTGCTCACTTCGTAACATATTACGGTAAAACTGTATATCCGCCAAAATGAATCTCATTCCTTGATCAATCTTGCCTGCTTCGATATCCAAAATAGCTTTAGCTGTGAGTAGTTGTGAGATGTTACTCGTATAAAGTAAAGGCAATGAGGCATTGACATTACGAGGGAATAAATGAGCAAAGTTAGTATATTTTTGGAGCACCAAGTAATTATCAATAAACTTGTATTGCTCTTTGAGGTATTGCTGAATGATATTTTTTTGGACTAATACATCATTTAAGCAATCTTGATTGGTCTGGTTTAT
>CALYQH010000057.1 GCA_945283395.1 uncultured Ventosimonas sp.
ATGCAAAAACAAACGAAATAAAAGATTCAAAAGTTCTTGTTACCAAGTCGGGAGCTATTACAATTAACGTGTTTTTTGATGGCACCGGCAATAATATGTTCAATACCAAAGCCCGCTTAGAACAACAACATCCCGAATTAACTGATCAAACCAGTTATGACAACTATTATTCTAATATTGCTTTACTCTATATGGCGAGTGCCGAAACAGCCACCTTTAAAAATATCTATATCGAAGGATCAGGCACTTTTAAATACAACAAAGATGATTTTAATAGCCTAGCGTTTTCTGTAGGACAAAGTGGTGTCAATGCCAGAGTTACCGAGGCTTTTAGTAAAGCAAATACTATTCGGGTGGATTTAAATGCTAATAAAATAATCTTTAATGTCTTTGGTTTTAGTCGTGGAGCTTTTTATGCCCGTTATTTTTGTGCTATGGCTAAACTAACAGATGAGGAAATAGCAAGTGAAGAACAAGCAAGACAAATCTATCTCGACTCACTCTCCCACCCTAAGAATTATCCACAAATAATAGACCCTTTGAGCATTCCTACTCGTTGCCTATATTCTGGACGAAATAGATTAGATATCAGCTCTAACAAAATTCGTATTAACTTTGTAGGTCTATATGATACTGTTTCATCCCATGGATTAAAACATTATAACGATGTTATCCCCTTTGAACTTAATATAGGTGCTAAACAAGGCATTCGCAAAATAGTTCATTTAACTGCTCAGAATGAGTACCGTAATCATTTTCCACTAACCCATATAGATACAGCTGTTGCTGATGAGATTGGCTTTGAATGCAGTTTACCTGGGGCTCATTCCGATATTGGTGGTGCATATTGCGATAATTGGGCCGAAACTCAATATATTAGTAATTACCATGAACGCACCATTGCTCCCCAAAAAGAAGGTGAAATACACTGGAAATAGTTTAACGATATGGGCTATTATCAAGGAACACCAGTATTTAAACCTACCATAAAGCCCCCTAAAGGCATCACGTATCCCGAACAATTAATTTTCAGATATAGGCAAATAGCTAAAGAGGTGGGGACTAAGGAGGTATTTGCCAATCGCAAATTCACTTCTAATAGTTATCAATTTATTCAGTTACAAATTATGAAAGAAATAACTGAAATAGAATTAGCCACCCAGTTTAATAACCCAAAAGGAAATAGGATATTAAATAAAGATATTGCCTCTATTGATAACTATCCTCTCTTGGTCAAATTTAGAGCATATGCTAAACAATATATCTTAGACCGCTATCGAAACGTAGGCATGGATTTTAGTATTGATATCTCAAAGATATTAACAATTGATGAACAAAAACAATTCTATAATCAATTTATTCATAACTCCCTAGATCCTGACTCTATAGCGAATGGCAGTGATTCTCGGAACCAAGGTCCTCAGCGTATTGAAATACATGATTATTAATAGGAGACTATTTTGGTAAAAAAAATCTCTTATCATCTCAATTTTAGGTTTGCTAACTATACTTTTAATAGGTTATGGGCTTACTACTATGACAAGCTCTACCGAAACCTGTTATCACTATTCTATTAATTTAGGGGCACCTCGTAAATATGAAATGGTGTATGACTTTAACGAAAATTATTTTACCGATCACACAGGTAAACCATTGTTACGATTCGCTATTATCGGTGGTTCACCCGCTGATGACTGGGGACAAGGCAACCAGGCTACCTTGCTTTCAGAAAGAAATCCTTTACCTAGTGGTATAAAAGTACGTTGGTTTTCAGTGGCTGAAGATCAGTTCTGGGAAGGAAATTATCAATTTGATCAACAACGCCTTAACCGTTTAGTTCAAACTAACGTTAATGATATCATTGATCGCACAACAATGAACTTGGCTGAATATTTCGAATTTACTATTAATATGGTTCCCGGTGGACTAGTAACTGTTTGGATACTTGGGGAAGGGAATCAATATATAGTAGCTCTATTTCAAGCTAATAAGGTAGACGAACCTAATTGGGATAAGTTTTCCCGTATCTTAGAAAGAGGCAAAGATTTTCATATTAGCCGCGCAGACTTTATTAAAGAACGTTTAACAGAAACTACTACTGAGATGGGAAAATATACCCAACAAGAAATAATTCAAGGTAAGCTACCCACCGATTCTGCTCCTTGGAAACGCATGATGTTAACTTACCCTTGGGTATTTGCCGTCAATGATGAGTTTATCTTAAAAGATTACTTTACCCGTTATACTTCAGCAGAACAATATTATACTTATCAAGATCAAAATCAGTTCTCCTTACCCCCAAGGCCCGTACCTATTTATTTGTCTTACTATATTGAAGAGGTAGCAACTCATAAGCTTAATAGATTGAATCTGTTGCTCGCCCCAGAAGAAACCATGACGGCGTTTGCACAGCTTAATAACACAAAACCATTGCACGAACCTATCAAATTATTTTTGAGTATCAATGATTCAATAACTGATATTGACGTATATGTAATAAAAGGTCAGCAATCTATCGCGTTAAACAATATTAAAGCACAATTAACGGATTTATATAATAGGTAACTAACTTTATTAACATGATTGTGAACTGTTTTTTAATAGCTTACATTGATTTATGAAAATAACCACCGCCGCAATAGTACTATTTTTTCTGAATTAATAGGTTTATTCATAGTAATTTTATTGATCATTTTTTATAGTTCTCATAAACAAATTATTAAGAATTAGTGCAACAATAGTAATTATTGCCCCCGTTATTTCCATATATGAAATAGTGTGACCTTGATAGATACCAATAATAAAAGAAATGACCGGTACTAAATTTACAAAAAGAATACCATTAATAGCACCAAGTCCTTTGATACCTGCATTCCAAGTAATGATAACTAAAGCTGTACTAACTAGCACAAAAAGATCAAAGCTACTAGTAATTAATGCATCAACACTGGGGGGGCTAGCAAAATCTAACAAAGAAGCTAATAAAGTAATAGTAATAATACTCAATACCCCAAGAGAAGAACTTAAAGCAGTTATCCTTAACGCACTCCAATTATGTTTTACAATCATCTTATTGGCGTAATAGGTATAAATAACCCAGCAACAGGTAGCCATCAACAATAACAAATCACCGACAAAGCTTGCTGAAGCTAACAAATGATTAAAATCACCATTAGTGATAACTAACACAATGCCTACTAAGGCCAACAGCGCGCATAACAAAGTCTTAATGTTGGGTAAAGTGCCGCTAAGCATAGCTGATAAAATTATTGATAGCATAGGCATTAGGGCTAATATAATGGTTGCATGCTCCGCTGAAGAAAAGCCTATACCAATGAAAGTAAGAAAGTTTAATCCAGCAAAACCTATAGTTCCAAAAAGCCATAATTGGAAAATGTTTCCTTCCGTTTGAAAACTTTTTTTACCTTCTACAACCAGCAAAACAGCGCTTACCAGCAAAGCGCCAAACACATAGCGAATGAAAGTAAGATAATAGCCATCTATACCAGATGATACAGCATGTTTTGAAGCAGGGTACATAATTCCCCACCCTAAGACAGTTATCAATAAATATAATGTGTATTTGTAATTTTTCACTCTAATACCTTTTATAACCACCAGATTTAATTCATTTATTTAGTATTCTAAGGAGTTTTATAACCATTTTAAAGTAGCCCCTATAAGAGAGGGAACAAATGCCATTGATAAAACCTGCATCTTAGTAGAGTCAAAAGCATTGCTATTACTTGTAAAATAGCATAACGTTACTTTAAAAAAGTGTCTAACCATCCATAACTTTTCTAGTAAAAGTCACAAACTGTCCACGCTTCATTGTACTGTTTTATTAAATTGTCTATTTATTTTGAAATCGAATAGCAGCATAAATCTTTCAAATAAGTGTCTTTTCTTACCCTGTTACCGTAAATTTCAATATACTATAAGATCAATGGTTATGTCTGTGGTGCTATGTTTTAAGTTTATGTTGCGGATCAATTTTTTTAAGGGTTTAGAAGAAGTTTCTAGGCTCTGCTTTATCCTATTTGATCATTACTTAATGCTAAATTTATAACTTTTTGTTTAAAATGCAATTTATATTTAGTACTCTTTATAGACTCCTTTTTAAGGTCTAAAAGCCTTCTCTCAATTGACTAAACTCATATTAACATGGCAAGTTGGCGCAATACACAAAACTATATCTTTAGGTTAGAATACTCAGCTACTTTTAACTAATTTATTATTCCTCTATACTTTAGCAAATACCTATTAACATAAATGAAAGGCTAGCATACATGAAAATATTAAAAGTTTTATTCTGAGCATGGTTTATTACTCTTATAAGTGCTTGTGCATCTACAATCGACACTTCTCCTGTCAGTTTTGTTGTATCAGCTGATTCACCTGAAGAAGTAAAAGAGGCAATTATTGAATCAGGGCAATATCGTGGTTGGAAAATGAAAGAATCTAATGATGGGGTAATAATTGGATACATCAATGTAAAAGGACAAATAGCTAATATCCAAATTACCTATACCAAAAATAGCGTTATTATTATGTATCTCTAAAATGAAAATAATACTGCTCCTAAAAGATATACTCGTTGGATTAATAATTTAAAACAAGATATTCAAAGAAAACTTTAAAAAAATAGGAGCAATAGCTCATATTTTGCTTGATTAGCTAAGGTTATAGCCAGCGCTTTATAATAAGTGAGGTATTAATACCTCCAAACGCAAAGTTATTAGATTGTAAATATTCTATATCCAATTCTTTACCATCCCCCATCAGATAATTTAATTCTGCACAAAGTGGATCTGGGCTATCTAAATTAATAGTAGGCGCAAACCAATTAGCATTCATCATTTCTATACTAAGCCAAGCTTCGAGCGCACCACAAGCTCCCAATGTATGACCATAGTAACTTTTTAAAGAGGAAATAGGCACGTTATTACCAAATAAAGCTGCTGTTGCCAGACTTTCAGCAATGTCACCTCGATCGGTGGCTGTTCCATGCGCACTAATATAGCCTATTTCTCCAACACTTATACCAGATTGAGCAACCGACTGAGCCATACAAACTTGCATCGTTGCCATATTAGGTTGAGTAATATGCGTTGCATCACAATTGGTAGCAAAGCCCACAACTTCAGCATAGATAGTGGCGCCTCGAGCTTTAGCATGCTCCAACTCTTCTAGTATTAAAGTTGCAGCACCTTCGCCTATCACGAGCCCATCTCTGTCTTTATCAAAAGGTCTAGGAGTTAATTGCGGGGTATCATTTTTTTGGCTGGTAGCAAATAAGGTATCAAAAACGGCGGCTTCTGAAGGGCAAAGCTCTTCTCCTCCACCAACGACCATAATAGTTTGGTAGCCATGTTTTATTGCTTCATAACCATAACCTATTGCTTGGCTTCCTGAAGTACAGGCTGTTGAAGTAGGAATTATGCGCCCAGCCAAGCCAAAAAATAGTCCTATATTAACTGCTGTTGTATGGGGCATCATTTGAATATATATAGTGGCAGTTATGCCATAGATGTTTTTGTCTTCCAGCATAGTTAAAAATTCTTGAGTAGCTTTAGTACTACCCGTAGAAGAGCCATAAGCCACTCCCACTTGACCTGAAGTTAACAGAGGATCATTTAATAATCCCGCTTGGTTTAAGGCTAGTTCAGAAGCCCTAACTGCCATCAAGGATACTCGACCCATGCCTCTAATTTTTTTACGCGTATAGTGCTCAGGTAACATAAAATCATTAATAGGGGCAGCTAAATTAGTGTTTAATCCCTCAATTTCACTCCATTCTGGCATATTTTGGACAGCATTATGCTTTGCTTTAAGACGTTTTTGAATAGTTGACCAATCATTACCTAGTGCAGTTATACCCCCCATCCCTGTAATAACAACGCGTTTCATCATGCCATACCTCCATTAATAGAGATAACTTGTCTTGTCACATAACTGGCCTGATCAGACATTAAATAACTGGCAAGCCCTGCTACTTCTTCAGGAGTTCCCATACGTTTTAAGGGTATTGTTTTCATAGCTTCTTGCAAAGCAAGTGGTTCCATATCTAAAATACCGGTATCTATTAAACCTGGGGCAATGCTATTGACGGTAATTTTTCGTTTCGCTAACTCTATTGCTAAGGCTTTAGCCGCGCCGATAATGCCCGCTTTTGCGGCACTATAATTGACTTGTCCTCTATTACCTATAATACCAGAAACTGATGACAAGACAATGATTCTGCCCCCTTGACGCAAGCTGATCATAGGCATAATACAAGGATGAATAACATTATAAAAACTATCTAAATTGGTATGTATTACTCTGTCCCAATCATTATTAGTCAATGCAGGAAATGCCGCATCACTAATAATACCCGCATTATTAACTATTCCATAGTAAGCACCATTTGCTTCTATATCTTGTTCTAATGTTTCTTTACACGCTTGTCTATTGGCTACATCGAAATTGATAAGTCGTGCTTGACCACCCATTTTTTTATTTGGGCTAGCGTAGCATTAGCACCCGGTAAATCTGTTAGGTAGTGGATAACAATCGAAAAACCATCTTGGGCTAGCCGAATAGCAATAGCTCTACCTATTCCTTTACTTGCCCCTGTGACTAATACCGTCCGCATAGAATACCTATTTAATAAGTTGTTTTATTTCTTGATCAGAAGGTTGATAAACTGTAAGTTTTGCTTGAGCTACTATCTCATCTGCTATCGTTAATTGACAATCAAAACTTGCTAATCTTACATCTTGTAATAATAGTTGTACGGTAATTTTTAACACACTAGCTAAGGGATAGCTAGGATATTTTGAGGTAAATCCTCTTACCCCTAAAAGTAGCCCTAACTTAATATCATTACCTGCCCGTTGGCCACGCCAGACTCCTATTGTTTGAGCCATCATCTCAATCATAAACCAAGCAGGTAGTTGATTTTGGTCATTTAAAAAAGGAGCTAGTATCCCCTCTTTTGTTATTTCTACTGTCGCTTCTGCTAGTTCATCAGTAATTTGTAAAATATGGTCTATTAACACCATAGGTGCCTGATGGGGAAGATAATAAGAAGCTGCTGCAAAATTAGTCAAGATACTTTTCCTATCAATATACTGGTATTATTACCACCAAAGGCACATGAATTGGAAAGCATTACCTTTGCTGAAGGTAACACATGGGGTTGTTGGATTAAATTGATTGGAGCTAAGGTATCATCCAATAATGACATCGAAAAATCTTGTTGGGGTAAAGATAGCTCTCTTTCAAGCATTATCCAACATAATGCAGCTTCTGTTATGCCAGCTGCCCCTAAAGTGTGACCTGTTAAATGTTTAGTTGAACTACACCACGCCGTTTCAGCACCAAAAACATGATTGACAGCTTTTGCTTCCATTTGGTCATTTAATACGGTAGCTTTGCCATGCATATTTATATAGCCAATCTGTTCAGGTTTTAAATTGGCTTCTTGTAGTGCCATTCTAATAGATTTTTCAGCACCTATTCCCTCTGGCTGAGGAGCAGACATATGCCAAGCATCTGATGATTCGCCTATACCCAATAGAGCAACTTCTGCGGGTTGTTTAGTAAGGAGCATCAACCCTGCCGCCTCACCTATACTGATACCATCTCTATCTTTAGCAAAAGGCATACAAGGATTAGCAGAAATTTGCCCTAAACTATCAAAGCCATTTAATGATAATTGGCATAATGTATCAGCGCCACCGACTAATGCAGCATCAACAAGGCCCGCCTCAATCAACCGTTGTCCAGAAATAATTGCTCTGGCACTTGAGGTACAAGCGGTTGAAATAGTATAAGCAGGCCCTTCCAGTTCA